>CAZONK010000162.1:0-7940 GCA_964581095.1 uncultured Roseivirgaceae bacterium | reverse complement strand
TCAATCCACGCCCTAAAGGACGTGGATATTAATAAATTAAGCAGTTTATGGACAGGCTAATTAAATAATTTGGCCACAAAAAAGGGTAGCATAAGCTACCCCCCTTAATCTGTAGTTTTAAATTAACCTATTCTCCTAAAGAACGCAGGTAATTAACAACCATCCAACGATCTTCATCGTCTTTGATTTTCTTTTCAAAATTGGGCATTTCATCCCGCCCAATGAAACCTTTGTAATAAAGTTCACCGTCGGATTGTGCCAGAACTTCCTCAGAAGTCAGGTCTCTCATTTCGGTCTCAAGCTCATTGGCTTTTGTGCCATCACCAAAACCTTCTTTACCATGGCATGACTTGCAATGCTGTGCATACAATTCTTCACCTATTCCATCTTCATCCTCACCGGCAAATTCGTTTTCCATGCTTTTGTACTTGTCGGGTACTTCCCACTTTTCCTGGGGAGTCGTAAATGCTACCAATACGATAGCAAAGGCAGCTACCGTAATGATGCTTAAAATTGAATTCTGTCTGGTTTTCATATGATTTATAATTTAGTTTGAAACAAATTTATATTTAGAGTTTAGTAATATCCTTTCTGTGATCAATCTGTTCGGGATCTAATTTTTTTATTTTCAATACTTTGGTAATCGCCAGAATGAAGTTAAACCAGGCTCCGGTCAGGATGATAAATATAGTAATAGTCATCCATAATGGAGCTTGATCACCAAATAATGATCGACTACTTAGTATATTAGGATGATCAATAATCGTGCCCCAGTTAATTTCTCCTGATTTAGTTATTGTACCATAGGTCCGGTGTTCCATTAGTTTTACAATTACATTTATTATTCCGGTTGAATCTCCTGGAATGTCATCCGGAAATTCCATATTCGCTGTTCCATCCTTGCCTGTTTCGATTTTTTGTAAATAAAGGGTGCTATAAAGTCGTTCAACACCAATATTCAATTTTACTCCCTCAACAGGTATTTTATCACCAACAGAATCAATTTTATAGCTTGAAACAATTACTTGGTTCACCGAATCAATTACTTTAAAAGACACGTCCACATTCAGGTCGATAAACTTGATTTGTTTTTTGGAGGCGGCAAGTGAGTCATTCCCGATATAGGTCGCCTGAATTGCAATATATCCTTTTTCATCTGTTGAGAATTTAAAGCCAGGAGCTATAATCAGTACGGCTTCACCATTACTATCCGTGTAAACCGACGCCAGATAAATTTCTTCATCCAGATTAAATGTTGATAATAATACTTCGGCATTTTGGATCCCTGCCATACTTTTACCACTACCCTTAAAAAGGACTATTAAGATCTTCTTCTCATTATTAGATTGTTTTTCGTAGTAGGCTTTTAACCTGGTGCGTGTCTTCTTTTGAAGATTTGTTTCAGCATTCGAATCTGATGAGACCCAACAAATCATGAAGGAGATCAACAGGACAATATTTACAAAATAGTTCGTTTTCATCTTCTTTACTTTTGCTCGCTTACTAATTCTTTCTTTTTACTTTTAAAGAAAATTACAAGTTTATTATCTTCCTTTGTTTCTAGCATTTCGCTCACCGGTACAATGGGGGCCAACTTTGAGGCAAGAATGAAAAGTAGAATAAAAAATGAAATACCTGCGAATGTCAGTGACCATTCAATCCAAGTGGCAGAATAATGCACCCAATCTTCACGGAAATCCTGAATGGGGAGATAAGGTGTTTCAAGAACCGGAACAATCATCAGATATCTCATCATCCACAATCCAATTAATACTAACAGGGATGTAAAGGCAATGCTATTGACACTTCTGAACCAGGGTATTCCAATAATAATCATGGGAAGAAACGCGACCAGAATAATCGAAATAGAAAATTGGTATCCATACGCGGAAAAGTTAAAATACTTATCCCATAAAATATTGTAGGTCTTTTGCATATTGTACCAGTCAGTGATGTAATCGCTGAAATAAAAATATCCGTAGAACAATGACAGGACCAGGAGCGTAAATCCTAAATAGTGAAAATGATTATCCGTGATGCTCTTTTCTAAATTTTGACTCTTGCGGTATATCCATATTATCAGGATCAAAAGGGCAACCCCGGAATAAACTGCCGAGAGCACAAAGAATGGCCCAAATATTGAACTATGCCAGCCTACTTTCAGGTTCATACCAAATAACCATGCCAGTAGTGAGTAGGCAATAATTGTGGTAGGAATAATGATAGCGGCCATTATGTCGAGGGCCTGGTTCAACAACTTTGCCTGAGCCGGAGTATTGCGATATCCAAAAGCTAAAAATTCGTATAATTTCTTTCGCCAACTACTCAAGTTTAAGTTGACAGCGTTGTCCCTTAACAGGGCAAAATCTTTTATATAGGTAAAATACATATACACGATGCAAAAGATCAGGTCAGTCATGATGGCTATCACATCCCAGATGATCGGTGATTGAATTCTTGTGTAGAGAAATAAATTAAATAGCCTTTCCGGTCTCCCAAGGCATAAAAGGATATAAAAAGGTCCGATAAGCAGAGAAAAAACGGTGATTAGTTTCAAAATTCTCTGCAAGGGTTTTGCCCATTCAACCCTCCCTAAATGAAATATCCCGGCAATAAGCGCACCGGCATAACTAAGTCCAAGTATGAAGACAAAGTTCACAATATATACACCCCATACTACATTATCCCTCATACCCGTGATAAGGTGGCCATCAATAAATTGGAGTACCAGGGCATACACTCCGATACCTATAATATATACCAGGAATACAACCTTTAAAATCCATCCAATTCCTGGTTTTTCTAAAAAGGCCTTGTTTTCTTCCAGTAACTCCCGGGTCTGCTCGTTTGAGTCCATTCGTAATCTATTTTAGAGGTTTATTTCGAAATCGAGTTCATTAAAAATTCTATTTGTTCTTCAGTATATTTGCTAAATCCCCGTTCGTAAGGAAACATTCGGTCGGTTGGCGGCAGATAATACACATTCGGCTGGGTGCCTAATTCTTCAAGATACCTGTAACCGGATTTTTCTTTAATTAATTGCTTAAACCTCAACGTTTCTTCTCCATTGGTGACAGCATCTTCGTTTTTATCACCAAAGAAGATCGCACCCATTGGGCAGCTTGATGCACAATAGGGTAACTTCCCTTTTCGGGACCTGTCCGGGCAAAAATCACATTTACTCACTGTACCGTGTTGCCCGGGTACGCTGGTTTCCGGAGAGTAATTTGGGTCATTACTGGCATAGGATTCCTTGTTCGTCCAATTTAAAATTCGGGCAGAATATGGGCAGGCAGATATGCAGAATTTGCAGCCGATGCATTTATCCGTATCCACCAAAACCACATTGTCCGACCTTTTAAATGTTGCACCAACCGGGCATACTTTCACACAAGGGGGGTTATTGCAGTGGAAACAATTTTTAGGGAACCAGAAGGGTTCGCTTTCCGGATTATTTTTCATTAAATATACTTTCATCCACTCCTGGTCCGGTAAGAGATCATGACCTTTTTGGCAACCTTCAATGCATTTTCTTGCATTCTTGCACCTTGCAAGGTCTATGACCATTACAAATGATCGTCCAGGTATTCCTTTGTGGGCATCGTCTCCTTTTGGAGGACGGCATGGATCAATCTTGCAATCGTCTTTGGGTTTATCAATTTCTATCACCTTGCCATCCGTAGTGAGCACCTTGATTTTTTCGGGTTCCGGATCATCTTCATTTTGATTGGCTAGAACTACCCCAAACCCAACTCCGAAAGTGGCAACACCAGTCGTGAGGGTGTTTTTTATGAATTTGCGTCTGTTTTCTTTTTTGTTAATTTTCATAATTTATGCGTTTTTGGATTCCCCAACCGGGTCAGGATCAGGTCATTTTTATCCGACACCTGTCATCAAAACCGTTAGCTTTGACATAAATTTCCCCTGCGTTTGATTTTTATTATTGCAATTACTGAAGCTCAGTAATCTCAGTTTATAATTCTCCAACAATGCCTCCTGGTATTTCAAATAAAAAGGAGAAATGAAGTGTAAAACCTGAGGTGTAAAAGATAAATAGAAGATCAACCTGTTGGGCATGAAGTGGCTGTAAGTCCCGATAGAAAAAATCCTTATTTTATTGATCATATTTGGGGCATTAAATTGTAAAGCAAAATTATGATAAAAAATTGTTTCTAAAATGAGCTTTATCATATTATAATATGATATAAAACATTAATGATCAATAAACGTTGTAATAGGGGATTTTTTCGTAGATCCAATGAAATATGAAAAATAAAAAAACCACCGGCCTTCGGGCCGGTGGCACAAGCAAAATCGTAACTAAAAGTAAAACTAAATAATTACCTGAATTTTATTAATACGACCAAAGCCGGGTAATGTTAAAACCAATCAGCCATTCCCCCTCACCAAAGTCGTTCTGGTTGAACATATAGTTTTCCTGGGGTTGGATCCTGCTATAATTTGTTACAAAAATCTGAAAGGCATGGCTGCTTGTTGCCAATTCCACTCCAAAATTGATGGAAGGCTTCGGCTGATTGATTGCATGCTGCGTAAGCGGATGGTCGTACCCCAACATAACGATTGTTTGGGAAGTTACTTTATATCGCATCCCCAAATTGATACCCCATGTATCGTTATTCATGTGCTGCCATGAGCCATCAGTCTGTTGCTCCCATTTAACTGCATTGTAGTGTGTAAGAGAACCTCCTAACTGAGCGGAAAATTTCGAATTGAATCTCCTCATTACAATCAACTGATGGAAGAAGTTATACCTGTCGGTACTGTTAAGGTAGTTATCACCATCCTGCAATTCGATGCCCATATTTACATAGTAGGTAAGGGAAACGGGCATTGAACCCGATCGCGTCTGTTTGAGAATAGCATACTTCGCATTAAAGTCGAGTATTTTTTTATTTTTCGTATATCCAAATCCTACCGCAAGGTTTTCAATGGGTACATAGGCCAAACCAAGTCGGATATTTGAAGGACCATAAATTCCCAATAAATCCCCGTTACCGGAATTGATCAATCCGAACCGGTGGTTAATTACAAATTCAAGCGTGTTTTTATTATATACCGTACCGGTTTGGCCATCAAACCACCAGGCGCTCGCGAAAGCGGGCCGTTCCGGTTTATCAGGTTTCTCCCCCTCCTGTTCGTCTTGCGCCCTTACCGGGGTAACCAGGAGCAGGCATACGAAAGCCAGCAGACATGCCAAGGTATTTTTCATTGTTCTTTTCATGATATTATTTGTCTTTTTCATCATCCTGAATTTTAATTGTTTTTGGCGCCTTGTTCAATCCATTTAAGTGTCATGGCCGTTTCCGTGGAAGAGGAATATTGTTCCATGCTGCCTCCGGGCGCAATTTTTGTATAGAGTAAACTATTTGACGGATTTGTGGTATTTATATACCCTCCGGACATAAGCTCATTGTGTGAAACAGACGCTTCCAGATTAAGTGGAATACCCGTGCCATTATGACAGGCAACACATTTTGAATCGAAATAGGGTTGCATATCGTTCGAATAACTAATCTCGCCTTCCAGTTCAATAGGTAGTACCTGGTCATAGAAACAACCTGAGTTGACAGCCATTAATATCATAAGGCCGACACTGAGCGCTTTCAATTTTATTTTGGGTTTCATAGTTGTAATATTTCTATTTTCTTAAATTTTAATCGAAACTCTTTTCTGTATAAATATAATCTACTTTATTAGTTGTCAAGCAAATGTATATTCATTCTTAATCTTATTTTATGAGATAGATTGTTTTAATTGGTGACTTTTATCACATATATAGCTTTTGATTATAATCTTGTTATGAGGCTGCTTTACTTAGCCAATTTATTGAATTGAAATATACAAGTCCCGAGGGTAATGTATCTGAAATATTGAACATAAAAGGTGATGCAATTATTAAGTTGAACACAATAAAAAATACCGGTCACCAGGGTTGGAGGATGGTATAACTTTTTTGTCACACTTTTATTTATTACTGTTCAAATTTCATATTAAGGCCTGAATTCATTGTATGTGTAATCTAAAAAACCACCCGGCAATTGAGGTGGTTTCATAGCTAAAGAATTACAAAAATAGTAACTATTCACCCATTAAAGCACCCTTTTTAGCCACTAAGGCACGAAGTCTCTAAATTTCACAAAAATTTATGTGCTTTAAGTCACTACTTTGTGGTTCTTTGAGCCTTTCTGTCTTTGTGGCTATGTTTTTTTTGGTGAATAGTTACAAAAAAAAATCGATATATCAGAGATCAGGATAGGTTACAGGGTCACTCAACGCTTTTAGCATATTTTTAATATCATCCAATGTGGCATCATTGGTTCCACCCATTGAGCTTCCAAGATTACCATAAACAGATTTATGTTGCATTTCGTATGTTTTCTCTCTCGCAAATTCTCCCATAGACCTACCAATATCTTCATTAATGCCAATTACATTTCCACTTGCATCATCACGACCGTTAGTACCGTGACAAGCGGCACATTCTGCATCATAGAAGGTAGTACCTGCTGCTGCATCACCACCCTTACCCACATTTGTGAATTCCCTGTCGCCTGTGGGGTAGGTACCGCTTATAACCACATCATACAATTGATCAGTATCCAATGCCCCCTCCCTTAAAAATTTCACAAGGTCCCAGATTTGGGCATCTGTAAGGATCTTACCATAATCGGCCATATCGTTTCCACCTAATGATGGATTGGTTCCATCAGCCGTACGGGCAGGATCTACATCTGCACCGCCTGTTTGTTTGATTTCGTCAAACAACTCCCTGATGTTGGCGCTACCTAAATTTGTTAATTGAATCATTGAAACATCCGGCCTTGTTGTTTTCGGGCCACGATCTATATAGGATGCAAATCTGGCCTTTTGGTCCCATGCATGGCACTGCTTGCAACGGTAAAAATCGCCAAAATCTTCAATGTCTGACATGTTTACAGATGGGTCTGTTGGACTTGTGAAAGTTGTCTCTGAGGCCCAGAACTTATCATAAAGCCTTCCTCCGTTTACATGGTCAGCAGCGTCATAAGAGGCCTGGTCTTGCGCTGATTGGTCATTATCATCATCATTGCTGCATCCTGTCAAATAAATAAACCCTGCGAATAAAAAGATCCCCAAAGCGAATTTTGAGGCAACCTTTTTAAAGTCAGTTCTAAAATTCTTTAATTTGTTCATAATTTGTTTTTAAATGTAATTTTTAAAATATTTAACTATAATTTGATAAAATTACACTTTTCATAGCTAAACATTTGATATATATCAAATTAATTTATGACCTATATCAAATTTAAAACAGGGGAACAAGTTTTAGTGGTTACCACTTATCTTTTAATAATATTCACACCTGTAAATAAATACTAAAACTTAGAATATAATGAGAAAACTCAGTTTATACGTTGGCGCGTTATTAATACTACTTGCAGGTGCCTGCAACGAAGACCCTGTGCAATATCCTGAAACGAGTAATTTTTTCCAGGAATCCTTTGCAAACCTGGACATAGCGACCCTGGGAAGCCTTGAAACACCCTATGAAAGTACTTTCAGCTCTTCCAGTCCTGGTGCAAGAACTAAAGGTGGGTTTGCGGATATTGCTGAAATTGCTTCCAGGCTGGCAGAAATTTTTCCCGATGCGGATGTGCTCGAAATTGAAAGTGATATTGAGCGCGGCCTGGAGGTATGGGAAATTAAACTGGTTATGCCGGGAGGAGGCATCCTGAAAATTGAATTCGTAAAAGAATTGGGTGAAATCGTGAAAATGAAAGGGAAAACAGGCCCGTATGATTACGAGATAAACCCAGGTGGCAGTTTTATTACTTTTTCTGCTGCAAAGCAAATTGCCCTGGATGCCGTTGGAGGAGAAGTTGTCAAATGGAACCTCGAATTAGAAGAGGAAAACAATTGGGAATATGAATTTCACATTG
>CAZONK010000161.1:0-7954 GCA_964581095.1 uncultured Roseivirgaceae bacterium | reverse complement strand
GATGATTTTTTACGAACGGATGATGGATATCTTGCCCTGGCAGGACTTTATTGGTTGCAGGAAGGACCCAATACATATGGGTCGGATTCATCCAACACAATAATTTTTCCCGAAAATGTCCCGGGGTTTATCGGCACTGTCTATTTGGAGGAAGAAGTAATTTATACGATTACTAATCCTGAGGCAGGTATCACTTCAGATGCACCGGCTGTTGGTGATACTTTGTTCCTGCAGCCAGATATTAGTGGAGAGAAGACAAACTTGTATTTTCAATCTTTGACCTGGTATGTGATTAAACGCGCTGACCGGTATGGTATTCGGGTAAAGGATTCTAAGTTTCACACGCTTACTGATTTTAAAGGTGTTACTTACTTCAATCTGTCCCCCCAATGGAATGTAGAGGCATCGTTTGTACCCTTCGATCCCCCGAAAGAGATACCTATCCAGAATATTGTTGGTTTTACCACACAATCAACATCACCAGGGAAACTGGTTTTCACTGTAGAAAACAATGAATATTCTCTTGATGTTTTGGAAGATGGGGATCAGTTCTTTGTCATTTTTGGCGACTATACCAATGGAAAATCAACCTACGGCGGAGGAAGGTATATGTACACTGAGAAACCCGATGAAAATGGAAAAGTGAGACTTGACTTTAATATGTCATATAACCCTCCTTGTGCTTTTACAGAATTCGCAACGTGCCCCCTGCCGCCGAAGCAAAACATAATAAAAACAGAATTAATTGCGGGAGAACTTACCTACGAAGGGGGATTTCATTGATCTACAATTTCAATAATATAACCCGGCTCCAGAGTTATTTAAAGCCGATGATGTCCACCACCATCCATTGGTTACACCACTATATCGTCCATTTTACGTTCCTGAAAAACCGCTTTATTCTTGTCATATCGCTTTAAAGAGTATCTCTTTATACAAAATTATTTAAAATGATTAGTCCCTGCGACTAGATTAGCGTTTTCAGCAACCATGTCAAAATGCCACCCCAATACTCACCCCCAGATCAAATATGCGGTAATTGACTACATCGGACCTTATCCTGGAATCTGATGAGCCAACTATATGCGGCTCAATTACATAATCAAAATCTGCACTCAAATACTTCGAGTTCATTTCTACAAACACATTCCTGAATAATGAAACACCCATTGCTACTGAAATACCATAAGTAAATGATTGGGAGTCGGGTGTTGCACCTCGATGTTTAAAACGCATAAGACCAGTAGAAATATCAACCTCAAGGTCATAAATAGGAAAAGCCATAGTCGCATGGCCTACTAATGGCTGAAAAGCCATATTCCAATTATTTTTTGAGATAGTGTACCCAATCCCTAAGTACGTCGATTTTATCTGGTATGCATCCTGGCTAAAAACATGAAGATAATTGGCAAAAACCGTTCCATCATAATAGTCATTCATCGTTTCATCATAATAAGCATTCATCTCACTTGTACTCACGCTGTTTTGAGTGTAATCAAAGTTAAGGGAAACTAAAAAGTGCCTGAACATTTGCCTGGCTACTGAAGCTGTAAGAAAATAACCTAACTGAGCAGCGCCATGATTCTCCTTATCGAAAAACTCAAAAACTACTAATTCATCATTCCAATTTCTGGAAATACTGTTTTGGACATCAACACTACCATACTTGGTAAGCGGTACTGCCATACCTCCTCCAGCAGAAACTTTCCATTTACCGGTTTGATCGGATTGGGCCGAAACTTGTAAACAGCCCAACATTATTAAAATAAAAGGCAAATATTTCATCACCCAAGACTGTTTAATCGTCTATTTTAATTCTCTGTTCTTTCACGTGTTTACTGTCCTGGTAAATATGCAGAAAATAGTTGCCCCTTTTCCATTTACTTACATCTACTTTGGATTTAGCTTTATAGCCCTTAATTTCTTTCAGCTTTTGTTTGTTCTCATCAAACACAACAATATCAAGTTCTACACCCTCAATTACATCTATCTCAAAAGATGAAGTGGTGGGATTTGGATAAGCCATATACGAACCATAATTGTAATAGGAAACATTTCGGGTTCCAATGACCTGGTTTGAACTGTTTTTGGCCGTAATTAAAAAACTGATGGATGATCCCGAAGTCATCGTGAATGACATATCCGGGCCACTGGCATAATAACTCAGTGAGCCGGATGTCCTTTGCCAGGTATAACTCGCCGCATCGGGGCATGTCACGTTCGTCATAACAGAACCTGTCGAAACACTATTGCCTGTATTTAAATTGTATGGACCCTGTCCTGCATTCGTGTATGTTCCTTCAAGGCAAATCTGGGTGTCGATATTTAGGTTTATTGTCTGAGTCCTTGGACTGCCGCAGGATGAGTCTGTGATCAGCTTTAGGACTGCCGTACCAGAATGAGTTGGTTTAAGGGTAACTGTATTTTGGTTTGAGGCCGATGATATGTAAATATAAGATCCACCACTTATTATTGACCAAGAGTAGGTAACACCCGATTTGTTATTTACACTAAAACTGACATTTCCAGTACCAACGATATTTGGATTACCGGAAATATTACCAACATATACATAGTAATTTGTTGACGTTACGCTCCAATTTGGAGAATAGTGATAAAAAGAACCATTTAGGTCGTGCGAAACCAATGGCCCATCATCTCCATACTTAGAGATATATTTCACTTGGCCGCTCTCTTCAACTCTAACGGCGGAATGAGAAGTACCTCCGTAAAGGCTATACCAAACCGCATCGCACTGTGAGACATTGCATACTTCTACAAATTTCACATTAGTGGCTATGCTACCTTGGTTACCCTGTGTTGCCGGGCACATGTAAGGTGCCGTAATGGTTTGAGTAATTCCGGGCGTACAGCTATTCTCAAAATAACTCAGCACAAAACCATGGCAGTTATAAATCGCACGATTGTCACAAATTGTTATTTTATGTGATCCATTGGAGGAGCTAATATACCAATGTGCATTAGATTGATCAGAGTCACACTGTGCATTTGCACTATTGAACATTAAGGTGGCTAAGATAACTAAGAGGGGGGGGGTAAGTGTAATAATTTTCATTGCGCTTAATTTTGAATGAAAAGTAGTGGCAGTATCGAATCCAACGTTCTTATTAAATCGTTGTGTAATAGTATGTAACAAATTCCTTAATCGGAAAAAATGGGATATGATATCGATCAGTTTTTATCAATATTATGAGTTTTGAACAAAATAGTTGTAGTTAAAATTTTTTGGGTTACTCACTTAATATCAATCTGCTGAATCGCATTTTTTGTCCGATTTATGAATCAGAGTAGATGATTTGTAATTTATTGAATATCAATGTTTTGAAACCTAACCTTTTTTGCTGATTGATTTTCGAATCCCTGGATAATACCAATTGGTTTGAAATAACCATTTACATGTAACATTTGTTACTTTTCTAATAATATACCATGAGTACTTTTGTAAATTAGAAATTGACCGACAAAAGAACTTGAGCAAATATTTTCCTGTCTCTGAATGGCTCCCGGATTATAAAAAAACAGATCTGAAGGGCGATCTATCTGCAGGATTAACGGTAGGAGTGATGCTGATCCCGCAGGGAATGGCCTATTCAATGCTGGCGGGATTACCACCGATATATGGATTATATGCTGCTACTATTCCACTGATTTTATATGCCATGTTCGGCACATCTCGTCAGCTGGCTGTTGGACCGGTGGCTATGGTTGCCTTGTTGATTGCAACGGGAGTAAGCGAATTAGCTGTAGCAGGTTCACAGGAATACATTGTATATGCAATTACCCTTGCTTTGATGGTTGGGATGATCCAACTAACCATGGGTGTATTCCGACTGGGGTTTCTTGTAAATTTCCTTTCACACCCTGTAATATCAGGATTTACTTCGGCAGCGGCACTCATTATTGGGTTGAGCCAGCTAAAACATTTATTGGGAGTTGAAATTCCACGGAGTCATTTTATCCATGAAATTATCAATAATGCATTTATGCAATCTGATAAAATTCATATTCCCACATTAGTTTTGGGTTTATCGGGTATCATTTTGATTCTCGGGTTAAAAAAGATAAAGAAGTCAATCCCGGGGTCTTTATTTGCTGTAATATTTGGAATCATTGCCGTTTCACTTTTCAACCTTGATTCTTCGGGAGTAGCAATTGTAAGGGAAGTTCCCGAAGGATTTCCCTCACCTTCAATCCCTGCATATTCAATTATGAGCATGAAGGAATTGCTGCCAATAGCACTAACAATTTCTTTGGTGGGCTTCATGGAATCCATTGCAGTAGCAAAGGCAATCCAGTCAAAGCATAAAAATTATGAGGTTGATTCAAACCAGGAGCTTATTGGCCTTGGTTTGGCCAATATTGGCGGTGCGTTTTTTCAGTCTTTTCCAGTTACCGGAGGATTTTCCCGAACGGCAGTAAATGATCAGGCAGGTGCAAGGACCGGTTTAGCATCCATCATTAGTGCATCCCTTATCATTCTTACATTATTATTCTTAACGCCATTATTTTATTATCTCCCCAAAGCCATCCTTGCATCTGTAATTATGGTAGCTGTGGTGGGCCTGATTGATATTAAAGAAGCCAAACACCTTTGGAAAACTGACCGTCGTGATTTTACGATGATGACGGTTGCATTTATTGCCACCTTAACCCTCGGGATTGAGCAGGGGATTGCCCTGGGCGTAATATTGTCGCTGGCTTTTATTATATACAAAAGTGCCTATCCACATATTGCCCAGTTGGGTATGATAAAGGGAACAGGAGAGTATATGAATATCGCCAGGTTTCAGGATGCCATACAGCGTGAGGATGTATTGATTGTGCGTTATGACGCCCAGCTGTTTTTTGCTAACACGGCCTTTTTTCCGGGACCAGATGATGCGATTTGAAAAAGGAAAAGGAAGTGATCCACGATTGATCATCCTTGCGGGTAATGCAATTAACAGCCTCGATTCAAGCGCTGTGCATGTACTCCGTGACATGGTGGAAGATTATAAAAACCGTAAAATTACATTCGTATTCACGGGTGTGAAGGGCCCGGTCAGGGATACACTTCACCGGTCAGGCTTAATGGATATCATTGGTAAGGACCACTTCTTTCTTCGAATAGAAGATGCAATAAATGCTTTTGATGATAAATCCTTCGCTCGGGAACATCAGGTTGAAAGCCAGGCGGCAGTTCAAACCAATAATTAAAAAACATCAAAAATTTTGAGCAAACCTGACAAAAGTCATATTTTTATTAACAATTTATACCTATGTGATTTATGTTACATGTATTGGATAAAGGCACCGGTACATTTGCAGATAGTATATTTTAGTAAAATGGAAAAATCCAGTTGATATGAAGATTGAACAAATTTATACCGGTTGTCTTGCGCAGGGTGCTTACTACATCGAAAACAGGGGAGAAGCGGCTATTATTGACCCATTGCGGGAGATAGGAACTTATCTTGAAAAAATTGAAAAGGAAGATGTAAGACTCAAATATATTTTTGAGACACATTTTCATGCTGATTTTGTTTCAGGACATGTAGATCTTGCAAAAGATACCGGAGCAACAATTGTTTATGGCCCAACGGCTAAACCCAGTTATGACATCCATGAAGCAAAAGATGGTGAAATATTCAAATTGGGAAATATAGAAATTGAAGTTTTGCACACTCCGGGGCATACCCTTGAAAGTACTACTTTCCTGTTGCGTGACGAAAGTGGGAACGACCATGCAATATTCTCTGGCGATACATTGTTTATAGGTGATGTCGGGAGGCCGGACCTTGCAATTAAGACAGATTTGACACGTGAGGACCTTGCAGGAATGCTTTATGATAGTCTGCGTAATAAAATTATGCCCCTGGCGGATGAGTTAATAGTCTACCCTGGCCATGGAGCCGGTTCTGCATGTGGCAAAAACATGAGTGATGAGACTGTTGATTCTTTAGGACATCAAAAAAAGGTGAATTACGCCCTTCGTGCAGATATGACCAAAGAGGAGTTTATAAAGGAGGTCACAGATGGAATTATGCCTGCCCCACAGTATTTTGCTAAAAATGCGGCCCTTAATAAAAATGGCTATAGTTCAATAGAGGATGTACTTAAAAAAGGGGTAGTTCCTTTAGATGTGGAAACCTTTGAAGCAATGGCAGAACATGAAGGTGCTTTAGTTATTGATACCCGTGACCAGCAAGCTTTTGCTGCCGGTTATATTCCTGATTCATTGTTTGTGGGTATTGATGGTTCATTTGCATCCTGGGTAGGTACCCTTATCAAGGACCTGGAACAACCCATTGTATTCATAGCGGATATAGGTAAGGAAGAAGAGGTTGTTACCCGTCTTGCACGCGTAGGATATGATAACACGCTGGGGTACCTTGAAGGAGGATTTAGTACATGGGTGAAAGCGGGGAAGGAAGTAGATACAATCAAATCAGTGACAGCAGAAGAGCTTGAAACTGTTATGTCGGCAAATGGCAGCGCAAATGTTATAGATGTTCGTCGTCCGGGTGAGTTTGCTTCTGAACATGTAGAGGATGCGTTTAATCTGCCGCTTGATTATATCAACGATCAAATGAGTGAAATTGATAAGGACAAGCAATACTATCTGCACTGTGTTAGTGGTTATCGATCGCTGATTGCAGTGTCAATTCTGAAACCACGGGGATTCACCAAACTGATCGATGTGGATTGCGGATTCAACTCCATCAGGAAATCTGGTATCAAGCTTACGGACTATGTTTGTCCTACAACGTTATAGTATATTTTTTTAATAAACAGAGATAATAGAAAAACGAATTTTATGTACGAGAATATAAGTATAAGTCAATTGAAAGAGTTTATGAACAATGATCCGGATTCGGTGATCATAGATGTGAGAACACCAGGTGAAGTATCTACGGGTACAATTTCTGGTGCCGTAAATATCAATTTATTCGATCCGATGTTTATGGATAACATCAAAAAACTTGACAAAAGTAAAACCTACCTTTTTTTATGTCAGAGTGGCAACCGATCTGGAAGTGCAGCAGGTTGCCTGGCACAGTTTGGTTTCGAAAAGGTTTACAATATAATAGATGGAATAATGGCCTGGAATGGTGAGTTAGCCTATCCCAAAGCGGCTTAATTGTTTAATATGGTTTATTTGGTGAATCAGGACTTTAAGAAATAAAGTCCTGATTTTTTTAAGTGTTTTTATTAAAGATGTAGTATGAAAATATTATCCGTATTTGGCTTTGGCAAAAGGAAACAGCGTATTGCTGAATTATTACCACAAAAACCATTAGTCATCGACGTTAGAACACCGGGGGAATACAGGGCAGGACATATACCAAAATCTGTAAACATTCCATTAAATATCATTGAAGCACGCGCTGAAATGATAAAGAAAAAAGGGAAACCTGTGCTTACATGCTGCAGGTCCGGGGTCCGAAGTGGTACTGCAGCGAATATTCTTATGCGTAATGGGATCACTGCTATAAATGGTGGAGCCTGGCATTCACTTAACAGGACTATCATTGAATTTGATTATGATAAAAACACGAATGGGAAAAAGAAATAGGATTTCAATCCAATGGTTGTTATTGGCTATCCTGATTTTCGCCGGAGCATGTACTTCTCAAAGTGAAAATGTTGTTAGTCCTGCTAAATTTAGTGAATTGATGATGGAGGACAATGTATTGATTGTAGACGTAAGGACTCCGGAAGAATATAAATCTGACCGAATTGAAGGAGCCATTAATATTAACATTTTCGATAAAGATTTCAAGAGCCGGATTGAAGCCCTTGACACAGCAAAAACCATACTGGTATATTGCAGGAGTGGCCGTAGAAGCGGAAAAGCATCTAAAGCATTTACAAAATCGGGATTTAGTACGATATATGATCTGAAAGGTGGCATGGTTGCATGGTATTCGGCTAATATGCCTGTTCAGAGATA
>CAZONK010000160.1:0-7983 GCA_964581095.1 uncultured Roseivirgaceae bacterium | reverse complement strand
AATTATAAAATCTGCAGATTGGTTCGTATTTAGCTAAAATGTTATTTCTTTGCTTAAAGACCTCTGTATTGAAAGAATATTTTATGATCATAAGGAAGTGGTATTTATGCTTGTTGGTTTTGTTGATTCCAGGTTTTGTGGAAGCTCAGGATCCACAGTTTTCGCAATTCTATGCCAATCCGTTATATCTGAATCCTGCTTTTGCCGGAGCTTCGCAACTTACAAGAGTTGGAGCAAACTATAGAAATCAATGGCCGTCCCTTGACGCAAATTTTGTATCCTACTCTGCCTGGGGTGACCATTATTTTGACGAAAAAAACAGCGGTGTTGGCCTTTATGTTGGCAGGGACCAGGCAACTGTTTCTGGTTTGAATTCTACCCAAGTAGCAGCACAGTACGCATACCAGTTACCAATTTCAAATCTTTATACCCTTCGCGCCGGGTTCCAGGCGGGGTATACCTTCCGGAATGTTGATTTTAGTAAATTCATTTTTGGGGATCAGATAAATCCCGATGGGACCATTGATCCAACAGGAGAAACATTCGATGCAGGATCTGTAAACAATTTCTTCGATATAGGGGCAGGGATCGTGTTGTATTCTGAAAGGGCCTGGGCTGGATTTTCCGCATCTCACCTCAACCAACCAAACCAGTCTTTAATTGGTGAATCAAGCCCATTACCAAGAAAGTACAGTGCGCATATTGGGTATAAATTTTACCTGACCGAAGGAACAATCGGCGAGGGACTGTTTTCGAGGCCACAGGAGCGAAGCATTGCTCCAACTGCCCAATATAAGTTTCAAGGTAAATTTGACCAGCTTGATCTGGGGGTATATGTAACGTATGAACCGATAATATTTGGCATATGGTATAGGGGGTTACCAGTGAAAAGCGTGGATGGGGCAGGCAATAATGAGGCAATTGTTTTTTTGGTCGGTCTATCTAAAAAAACCAAAAAAGAAATTCTGAATATTGGCTACTCCTTTGACCTGACATTGTCGAATCTTGGAGCACAGAGTGGTGGCGCTCATGAGTTTTCAATTGCTTATGCATGGTTTTCCGGCGATCCCAGGAAGCCTCCAAAAAATGTTCGTTTGATTCCCTGTCCTAATTTCTAACAGAAATACTTTTTGATTCAGAAAAAACCTTATCTTGATTCTCTCACAGGATTATGATTTTTTTACATTTGCTGATATACTAACCCTGCGAAATGGATTCTTCTACAATTCTCCTTATCATACTTGCTATAATTTCAATTGATTTCTTATTTGATCAGGCACTTGATTATATCAACCTGAAAGCGCAGAAAGATGAGATACCTGAGAACATGGTTGGTTTTTATGATGAAGAGAAGTACCAGAAGTCGCAGGAGTATCATCGCGTTCAATCAAGGTTTTCATTTTATACAAGCACCTTTACTTTTATCCTTTCCTTCTCGATCTTATTTTTTGGTGGATTTGGATGGATTGATGAATATTTACGGCCCAATATTCAAAATGAAATATATTTGTCCCTTGCTTTTTTTGGTGTTCTTTATGTGGCTTCGGATATACTTAATACGCCTTTTCAAGTGTATTCCACTTTCGTTATTGAAGAAAAATTTGGGTTTAATAAAACAACTCCGGTTACATTTATTAAAGATAAGCTGAAAGGATACCTTCTTGGTATTATTCTTGGTGGAGTACTTGGATGGATATTTTTATACCTTGTCGTTAACCTTGGAGAAGATTTTTGGCTTTATTTCCTTGGCGTAATAACTGTGTTCATGTTGTTTATGAATATGTTTTATACATCGTTGATTTTACCTCTTTTTAACAAGCTTACACCCCTCGAAGATGGTGACCTTAAATCATCGATTGAAGAATATTGTTTGAAAGTGGATTTTCCTCTAACCAATATATTTGTTATCGATGGCTCTAAAAGGTCCAATAAAGCAAATGCCTTCTTTTCAGGGCTTGGGAAGAAGAAAAAAGTAGTGTTGTATGATACCCTTATAAATAACCATTCAAATGAGGAATTACTGGCAATCTTTGCTCATGAAGTTGGCCATTTTAAAAAGAAGCATATCATTTCAAGCTTCATTCTGTCAATTTTTCAGATGGGATTGATGTTATTTATTTTGTCACTTATGATTTTTAACGAGAACCTTTCATTTGCTTTGGGTGGAAACCATCTGGCAATCCACCTAAATTTATTGGCTTTTGGAATCCTTTATTCTCCAATATCAAAAATATCAGGGTTGTTAATGATGATATTCAGCAGGAAAAATGAGTTTGAAGCTGATGCGTTTGCTTCGGAAACATATGACGGGATATCACTCCAGAAAGCATTAAAAAAATTATCGGTCGATAGTCTCAGCAATTTGTACCCTCACCCCACTTATGTATTTTTCAACTACAGTCATCCGCCATTGTTGCAGCGGGTAGCTGCAATTGAAAGGGGGTAAGATGGGATTTACATAAAAATTATGGTTTAATTTTCTCGTTTTTGCTCATTGAAAGACAGTGCTGGTTCTGAATTGCCCAATAAGGATTATTATCATTAATCAGCACTAACATGGTTCGTGTTGACACGCACCATGGTGTTGTTAACATTCTCGAGAGGATCAAACATTTGCGCATCCAACAGATCCCGGCCTTCGCGGGATGACACGACAGGGAGTGGGAACCCCATCGGTGTTCGATTATTGTAGTTGAGAAAGAAGAAATTAATACTACCATCGGAGTTGGATGATTAGATAAAACAAAACCCATTAATCTGAAATTATGATGAAAACGTTATCTTTACCTACAAGAGCAAAGGCAATGAAAATGGAAAAAGTAATAGATAAAGAATTGATTAGTCATTTACTTATGCTAGAATCAAATCAACAGGAAACGGTTCTTGCTTATATAAAGAACTTATTAACCAATGAGCAAATGAATTTTAGTGCTGAAGCTTCAGAGCAAGCTATTGTCTCTGGTAAAGTAAAATCTTTTAATCAATTTAATAAAGACTTTGAAAATTGGAAAGCAGAGAAGAGAGTAAATACAAAGTAATTATTACTCATCCTGCAGAAATAAGTTTTTACGAAGTTTTGGAATACGTATACGATAATTACCCCCTTGAAAGAGCGGAACAAATCGCTAATGAACTAAAGGATACGGCAAATAAATTACACTATCAACCAGAAAGGGGAACACCTGAATCACGATTATCACACCGTTCTAAAGATTATCGTTTTGTTTTGTATAAACGTACCTCACGAACAGATATCAAAGTTATTTATTACATTGAAAATGCTACAGATATAGTTTATGTAACTGATTTTTTCCCAACAGAAATGGACTATCAACGGATATCAAAACGAAGCGAGTAATGGAAGATGAATTAAACCGCCTTTCGCGGGATGACGCGACAGGAGGCGGGATCCCCATCGGTGTTCGATTACTGTAGTTGAGGAAGAAGGCAAATACAACTCCATGGGAGTTGGATACAACAGGTAATATTCCTTTCTGGTTCGTGCACATACGAACCAGGGTGTGTGTAGTAGCAGCAGCGGAAAATGGGCAAGTGAGGATTACATAAAATTTATGTCAACATTCAAGGGTGCTCGCATGAGGAGGTCCACTGCTGATTTTACAGTAACTCCCTCGAAAAGAACTTTGTAAACAGCTTCGGTGATGGGTGCCCTGCCAGGATACTGGTCGAGCATTGTTTTTACAATCTTCACTGTTCTCATCCCTTCGGCAACCTCATCCATACTGGCAAGAATATTATCGATTGACTCACCTTTAGAAAGTCGATAGCCCACACTATAATTTCGGCTTAGGGGACTTGTACATGTGGCAATAAGGTCACCAACACCTGCCAGGCCAATGAATGCCTGGATGTTTCCTCCTAACATTTTACCCAGGTAGATCATTTCTACCATCCCGCGGCTAATCAGCAATGCCCGGGCATTTTCTCCATAGCCTAAACCCGACAAACTACCTGAGGCGATGGCAATTATATTTTTAAGTACACCCGCCAGTTCTATCCCAATGAGATCTTTGTTGCCATAAACCTGGAATCGGTCGCTTCGCAAAAGATGCTGGCCAATTTCAATAACTTCATCAAAATTACTGGCTACAACCGTTGCGGCCGGATGATTCTCCATAATTTCAGCGGCAAGATTTGGTCCTGCAAGGCATCCAACCCTGACACTAACACTTTCTTCCAGGATTACTTCACTCATTGTTTGAATGTCGCTTCGACTAATACTTTTTAATGAAATCAGTTCCTCATCATGCTCAATTCTTTTTGATATATCAAGGCCTTTTGTACCATGAATAATGATATGGTATGGATGAAGATATTTCGCCAGCTCTTTCATCATTGACCTAAAACTGGAGGAAGGTACTACCGGAAAAATAATCCGGCATTTATCAGCAAGCCCTTCCAGGTCATTGGTCGCTTTGATTTTACCTTTTAGGGAAATATCATTTGCGAGACCTTTTGTATTAATACTTTCAACGGCATCAGGATTTCGTGCATATAGCAATACCTTCCTGTTTTTACTCAATAGGTAAGCTACCGTAGTACCGAAACTACCCGCCCCGATAACACCAACCGGATCATTAACATTATGATATGAGTTTTTCGAGGTCATAGCCATCCATGCGGTTATGGTAATAGTAAAGTGTTGTTAAGTCCTGAGTGACAATTTTCCCCTCTTTATTTCGTGTGATAGGTCGAACGATATGGTACATACCTACGTTTTTGAGGCCACGCTGAATAATATCTTCACTATTTTCATTCATATGATCAGCTATCCCAACTTTTCCCTCTTTGTTTAATTTTAACACTTCATCTTTCACCTTAGTGAAGGTTTTCAGATATTCAGCATAGTCAAGTGAAAGGTCTTCTTCAGGAAGTCTGAAGAAACTATATAAATCAAGTTTTGGAAATTGTTTACGGAAAAGACGAAACCCAACGAAAGCTACCATATGGCTGGCCATAACCCTGTTGATAAGATGAAATTCTTTGGTAATGACTTTACTTAATATTCGGGTATATTCCTGTTCCCGTTGTGGATTTTCAGTAATCTTTCCATCGGTCATAAAATATTCCCGTGTGTCTATCAATTTCCCATGCTGGTCATAACTGTTACCATCATCATTTACATAATTTCCGACAAGGTTTAATGGCCTGCCTACTGACACTGATATTTGTGCATCCTTTGTAAAAAATTTGAATAAGAAGGTTAGAATTTTATAAGAGTTGGAGTACTCATCCATTTCAAAATAGAACCTTTCCTGTCCTTTTCTTTCCAGGTAATATTTTATCAGAACGGGTGCCTCTAAAACAAAATTATAGTTTAACGTGACCGGAACTATATAAACCTTTTGAGCATCTTCACCATTTTCACCATTTGCTTCCTGGTATGCTTTGCGCTGCGCTTCAATGGCAGTACCTAGTAGCCCTAATTTTAATTCGCTTTCGATTTTACCTGATCTTGATCGGGTGCCACCTGGAAAGAACAGACTATGGCATCCTTTCTGAATAGAAAGTGTAGAATATGTTTTTAACGTTTCAAGATAAATCAGGTTTTTCTTTCTTCTATCTACTTTATAGGCACCGAGGCTATTCATAAAATAAGCAAATATGCCAATGTTGAAAAGGTTTAGTCCCGCGCCATAAATAAAAGGTGGCAGCCCCAGCATATAGATCACCCAACCGATGAGTATTGAGTCGAGGTTGCTGAAGTGAGTTGGTACCATTACAATCGTACCATTTTCAGCAAGTTTGCGGATTAATTCTAACTCACCTGTTATTTTTATTTTATCAAGTAATGTATGCTTGCCGGTAATAGCTCCGGTGATCGTTTTGATCTTGGATGCATTCAGTAATCTGCGAAACCCTGCGGTAGCAATTGACCGCGCAAACCGGTAGCGGGATGGTTTGAAATTTCCTGCTATTTCGTTGGTGTATCTCGAAATGATGGTCCTGAGAATTTCCTTTTCTGTATTCTGACCTTGTTCTGCAGCCGAAGCTAATAGTTGTTTTTTTACATTATTCCAAAAACTTTTCTCATCAGCAGGATCAACCTTCCATGGCATTGCCTTTATCCTTAATCGTTCGCGATACATGGTCGTTTCAATCTCTTCACGAATTGCAATTTTTGTAGCATTTTGTTTCGTTATTCGATTAAAACTTTCGGTGATTACTTCCTCGATAAATTCCCCCCGATTCTTGCTTAATCTTACGACCGGCCATTCCTTCGCTTTTGGAAGGATAGGATCAAACATGCGGGATTTTCTTGTCATTCTTTAAATTATGGAAGGAAACAAATATATATCAAAAATAAATTAACCAATCTTACATTATTCTATTATTGTTGATGCAGCAAAATTCAACAAATAGTATTGCCTATCACTGAAAATTGCCAGGTTTTGAGATCCCGATGATACTATTTGTTGAAATATCCTTTGCAAATAGCCCAAATGAACCATTATCAAGCAATTTTATGGTTATTGGATTTGATAATTTCCCATGTTCAATACTTAATACTTTATATTGTGATACGTCATTATTTGGATTATCTCGTATGTATTTTCGGATATTTATCTCTGTAAATAGCTGAATATCAGTAAGAAATGCATTTTCCTTTACTTTATATTCATCTTCCTCTTTCGTTAGAAGCCTGGCCTCTTTTTCCAAAACAAGCGCGTATAGTATAAACTTACCATCCTTTTTCCCAATTTGCGGGATCAGGCTATTTGAAAACCAAATGAATTCTTTTAGTTGGTTTTTAATTTCTTTTAAAAAAATAAATTCCTCTGTACCTCTGGTTTTAACAATAATTACAGGTGCACCCATTACTCCATAGTATATTAGAAATACTGATGTAAATAACAATACCATCAAAAATGTAGAAGAATAGATGTTTTCCTGGAGGCCAAGAATTGATAATGGGCTTGCAATTCCACCGATGATAATGGGTAATAGATACTTTTTTCTACCCGTTTCTAAGGAATTAATAATGTTTACAGGGAATGAATACGTGTTTGAATTTGTTGTGATCACTAAGTTCTTGCTAGTAAGAATAATTTGATTTTCTGTATCTTCACTTTCATAAATTGGGCATATTGCCCAGATTTCGTTTTCTTTTTCCAGTGGATTAGATATTGAAATTGAGGATTTTGAATTGTCCATTCGGATAGCCTTTTAGAAGTGTAAATTTAACTTTTGAAATTGTTATACCATGAATTTGTTGATCAATGGTGTTACGTAACCCATAAATGCTCAATATATTTGTACCATAATTTAAGTTTTTAATGAGGAAAATACTCAGGTGGTTAGTAGTTAGTGTTGTTATCTTTTTTTCGATTAGCGAATCGTATGCTACTCACATAAGGGCTGGTGAGATTACTGTTGAGCGGGTATCTTGTAATAGCCGGACTTTCAGGATTACAATTACCGGTTGGGTCGACCTCGAGTCTACAGTAGAATTTGGTGGTGGAGAGTTAAATTTCGGAGATGGTTCTGACCCGATTAACCTTCGTGACATGGCTCAACTGATTCTCGAACAAGATTTGGGGAACAATGTTGGGATTGTGCAGTTCCAGATAGAACATACATACGGGGCCAATGGCATTTTTGTATTGTCATACCTTGAAGCTAATCGAAATGCAGGGATATTGAATATGAATAATTCGGTTGAAACCACTTTTTATATTGAGACACTCATTAACATAGACCCATTTCTTGGTTGTAGCAATACACCCATTTTATTGATTCCACCAATTGATGAAGGTTGCATAGGTAATATTTTCTTCCACAATCCTGGTGCATTTGATGCGGATGGTGACAGTATTTCTTACGAATTAACTATTCCCAAAAGAGACAGGGGAACAAATGTAAGTAACTATCGTTTTCCCAATGATGAATCTTTTGGAGGTACTACTGAAGACGGTAACATTCCTACTTTATTTGATATTAATCCAATTTCCGGCGATATTA
>CAZONK010000159.1:0-8068 GCA_964581095.1 uncultured Roseivirgaceae bacterium | reverse complement strand
GGGTTGAAAACTGATTTAAATTAATTGCAAAATCTGACATACACAGCGTATTTACTATAAACCGGGCGAAGGCAAACCTCAGGATTGCACAATGACCCGTACATCCCTGTTAAGTGTTGACCGGACCAAAAATCAAAAATCGTTAATCAATGTTCGGAGTTCGATATTCTATTTCATATTTTGCCCATCTTTTCAACAACATAAACATATTCAGATGAGAATATCATATTACTTATTATTCCTATTATTATTTTTTGGTTGTACACAACAGCCAGGTGAACAGGACGAAATTTCAAGGTGGGAATCACAGGCATCTAATGTTACCATCATTCGCGACAATTACGGCGTGCCTCATATTTATGGTAAAACCGATGCTGATGCCGTGTTTGGTCTTTTGTACGCGCAATGCGAGGATGATTTTAACCGGATGGAGATGAACTATATCAATGCGATGGGGCGATTGGCCGAGACCGAAGGAATAAATGAGATCTATCGTGATCTTCGGATGAAGCTGTTCATTGATCCTGTAGATATGCAGGCACAATATGCCTCAAGCCCGGAATGGCTGAAGGTGTTAATGGATGCTTTTGCAGATGGGATCAACTATTATTTATACACTCACCCCGAAGTAGTACCTAAAGTGATCACACGATTTGAGCCCTGGATGGCGCTTACATTTAGTGAAGGAAGCATTGGTGGGGACATTGAGCGGGTCTTATTAAGAAACCTGGAAGCCTTTTATGGCAATGGAAGTACAACACAGGCAATGGCTTCGGATGCAATCCTTGATTACCTAATTGTTGATGACGAACCACGGGGATCCAATGGAATTGCTATTTCACCAAAAAACACTGCATCCGGTAATGCTCTTTTCCTGATTAATCCGCATACGACATTCTTTTTTCGTTCCGAAGTTCATATGGTGAGCGATGAAGGCCTGAATGCGTATGGGGCCGTTACATGGGGACAGTTTTTTGTTTACCAGGGATTCAATGATAAAGCAGGGTGGATGCATACTTCCAGCAGGGCAGATGTGATTGATGAGTACCTGGAGACTATCATTGAAAATGACCAGGGTGAAATTTTTTATAAATACGGGTCTGAAAAAAGAAAAATTGATGTTACAAACCTGGTTTTACCCTATAAGAATGGAGAATTTATGGATTCACGAGAGTTTACAGTGTACCACACACACCATGGACCTGTGGTCCGCGAACAGGATGGTAAATGGGTGAGTGTGTCGCTAATGCAACGACCGGTAGATGCGCTCAGTCAGTCCTATTTGCGTACAAAAGCATCGAATTTTGAGGAATTCAACCACGTAATGGAATACCGGACCAACTCTTCCAACAATACTGTGTATGCCGATGCTGATGGAAATATTGCTTATTATCATGGCAATTTTATGCCTCGCCGGGATTTACAATTTGATTGGACAAAACCGGTGGATGGCAGCAATCCTGCTACCGACTGGCAGGAACTACATCCATTAAGTGAAATGCTGATACTTAAGAACCCGGAGACTGGTTGGATCCAGAACTGCAATTCAGACCCGTTTACTTCTGCAGGGATATCCAGCCCAAAACGGGAAGATTATCCTTCTTATATGGCTCCTGATAAAGAAAATTTCAGAGGTGTGCATGCACAGCAGGTGCTTGCTGGTAAAAATGACTTTACCCTTGAATTGCTGATTGAGGCTGCATATGATTCGTATCTCCCCGGCTTTGAAAAACTTGTGCCATCATTGATGAATGCATATGATATGACAAGGGACGAAACTTTAAAGCAATTGCTGGAAGGTCCTGTTGAAGCACTGCGAAAATGGGACCTCCGATGGTCAGAACCATCTGTTCCTACATCACTGGCAGTGTATTATGGACAGGAATTAATGCGGACAGCCAGAGCAGACCCTGATTTCAAAGGTTCGGTATATACATATATTGTTGAGGAAGTTAGTGATAACCAGCGCATGGAATCATTCAAAAAAGCTATCGAGAGATTGCAGGATGATTTTGGAAGTTGGAAGATTCCCTGGGGCGACATAAACAGGTACCAGCGTATCAACAGTGATATCAGGCAGCCATTTAACGATAACCTGCCAAGTTTGCCCGTAGCTTTTGCATCGGGTAGGTGGGGGTCACTGGCTTCTTTTGGTGCGCGTACTTATCCCGGCACAAAGAGAATGTATGGAACAAGCGGAAACAGTTTTGTGGCTTTCGTTGAATTCGGTGAAAAAGTAATTGCAAAAAGTATTCTAACAGGAGGAGTAAGCGGAGACACGGCATCACCTCATTTTGACGACCAGGCCCTGATGTACACAAAAGGAAAATTTAAGAATGTAAATTACTACAGGGAAGATGTAGAAAAGAATGCTGAAAAAACCTACCATCCGGGTTTTGAATAAACTTTAATCACGAATAATCTATCGGTTTCTTCATTACTTTTGTAAAAATCATAGACTAATCCAGTATTAATAGTTCTGGAAAGTATTTATGGAAAAAGTTGCGACAAAAGTTATCCAATACAGATACTTCATTCTTCTGACAGTACTTTTTGTCTCCATTTTTCTAGGTTACCAGATAAAATTTCTAAAAGTAAATTCTGATATAATTAATTCTTTGCCGGATTCAGATCCCGATGCAGTTTTATTAAAACAGATAGGAGAGAAGTTTGGTGGAAACCGTATTGGAATGGTCATCCTTGAGGCCAACGATATTTTTACAACGGAAGTACTTTCTCATGTGAGACAGATAACGGATTCTATCAGGGAAATGGAATACATCTCATCAATTACAAGCATTACGAATATTTTAGACATCAGAGGTAGTGAATTTGGCCTTGAGGTAGGAGCACTTGTGGATCCTTACGAAATTCCGATGGGTAAGGAAGCTCTTGAGAAATTGAAGAAAAGAGTTAACTCCAAAGAGCTTTTTAAAGGCACTATTGTATCAGAAGACGGGACGGCAACAATAATAATATTTACACTCTATGACTTTGCAGATATCCAGGTTGTTGCCCAGCAGGTAAGGGAAAAAACCCTGGCATTTAATTTCCCGGAAAATATATATTTTGCAGGAAATCCCATGTTGGTGAGCTCTATTTCAGATCTAATCAGGAAAGACCTCACTTTACTTATTCCAGTTACCTTCCTGGTTATTGCGATCGTTCTTTTCCTCGGATTTCGTAGTTTGAATGGTGTGATATTACCTATACTCACAGCGGGTATTGCCATTGTCTGGACAATAGGATTTATGGCCCTGGGAGGTTATGAAATGTCAATGATTTCTAGTAATATCCCTATTTTATTACTTGCCGTTGGTAGTGCTTACTCCATACATGTCATCAACAGGGTCAAACAGGAGCAAGATCAAGGTAAGGACAAGGCTATTACAATAGCGTTAAATTATATTACAATACCTGTAATTCTTGCGGCTGTTACAACTGCCATTGGATTTGTTTCATTCACCATTGGGGCATACCTGACAATGATCAGGGATTTTGGATTGTTCACAGCGATGGGAACACTTTTTTCATCCCTGCTATCTATAACATTCGTTCCTGCTATCATATCAATTACAAGCAGGTCAGTCAGTCAAGATGCAAGCCAAAGGAAGCAATCGCATCCATCCATATTGTCATCACAAATACTTGCCCCACTCCATGAAATTCTAAAGAACCATACCAAGCATATATTGATTTTATGGGTAGCCCTTATACTGGTAAGCATTGGGGGTATATTTTTAATAGAACGATCCGTAGATGTAAAAGACTATTTTAAGAAAAACAACCCAACACGGATTGCAGAAGAAATCATGAGTGAAAAATTTGGTGGCACTAAACCTGTTTTTGTACATTTTGCAGGGGATATGCAAAGCCCGGAAGTCTTAAAAACAATGGCACGAATGCAGGATTATATGAAGAATGATCCGGGTATTCGAAGTACACAATCTGTAGCAAATTTGATACTGGAGCTTTATGATGCCTTGGGTGAAGGAAGAAAAATTCCTGATAAAAGGGACATGATTGAACAATTGTGGTTTTTAATTGATGGCAATGAATATCTCCAGCGGTTTGTAAATGAAGACCTTGATGAGGGCATAATCATATCTACATATTCAGCGGATGACAATGCAACAAAGGTTGCTTTCCATCATTATATGGATGAGTTTGTGAAAAGTAATTTAAGTGATAATTATAAAATTGAAGTGACAGGAATGCCATTTGTTGATGTAACAATGGACCGTAGCCTGATACGTAGTCAATTAGCAAGTTTATCAGTAGCCGTTATTTTTGTTGTAATAATTGTCGGACTGATCCTGCGATCTTTTAGAAGGGGAGTATTTGCCACAATCCCAATTATCGCTGCTATTATTATCCTTTTTGGGTTGATGGGCTATTTTGGAATACCCCTTAATATAGGAACGGTTCTTGTGGCCAGTGTTGCACTGGGTATTGGTATTGATTATTCAATACATATAGTTTCCCATTTTGATCATGGTATTAAAAATGGACTGGAAATGCAAAAAGCAATAGAAGACACAATTATAATAAGCGGCAGGGCAATTCTCATTAACGTCGCTTCCGTTTCAGGAGGATTCCTTGTGTTGTTGTTTTCTGAAATGGTTCCCCTTCAATACTTTGGATTGCTGGTCGCGATAAGCATGGCAGGTTCCAGCCTCGGTGCACTTACGCTATTACCGGCAATTTTAATCCTCGACAAACGGAAAGCTACCGTATCTTAGACTCTATTAATTCCGATGCTACACAAATCAACATATTTACTCCTGGCCCTCTTTTCAATAGTACTAACTGATGTTAGCGCCCAGGATGCAAATGCTTTGCTTTCGGATATGGACCAGATTATGTTTGGACCGGAAGACAGGGAAGGGACTGTGAAAATTACACTGGTAAACAAATCAGGAAAAGAAAAAGTAAGGGAAGCACAGTTGCTGCAAAAGGGTACGGATAAAAAACTGTATCGTTATACCCAGCCAGAATCACAAGCCGGGATTGCGACATTGTCATTACCAGGGGATATCATGTGGCTGTATATGCCGGCATTTGGCAAGCCGAAAAAAATATCCATACTGGCGAAGAGCCAGGCGTTTACCGGAACAGATTTTTCATACGAAGATATGGCTACTACAACCTATTCAAGCAGGTATGTCCCGAAATTGCTAAATACTACGGACAAAGGATTTGAACTTGAATTAAAACCCATAAATGATAAATCCAATTATTCGAAAATTATAATATTGTTGGATAAAGAAAATCATTATCCCATCCGGATGGATTATTATGATCGTGGAGGGAGTAAGTTCAAAGAAGCTAGATATAAGTATATAAAAACCGGAAAATACTGGAATGCTACCGAGGTAATTATGAGTGATCTCAAAAAAAGACATACAACCATTATCCATTTGTCAGATGTTAAGTTTGACCAGGGGCTATCCGATGATTTATTTACGGTTGAAAATTTGAAACCTACCGCTTCGAATTGAATTAATTATACTATTTTCATAATAATGAGTACTGTCTGGTAATCGTTACAGGTAATTCATTATATTGTAATACCCACACATTTCTGATAGGCATGGGATTATTATTTTATTGATTGCAAATACTTTGTTCAGGATTGTGTGCTTAAATTATAACCTCATTCTATTGAATAAATGAATTCTTATAATATTTCATAACCACAAACTAACTGACTCATGGAACCAAAATATGCCGACATTCACTGCCATCCACACAGCAGGATCTTTCACTGGCTTAGAGACACCAAATATGAAAAGAAAGCAAAGCATTTTAAGCGGTTTCACCCCTGGACTGTTGTTTTATCCAATTTTAAGAACCAGAAAAAGGGTAAGCGGGCATTTACCTACTCCCAATGCGATCCTGTAAAACTCTGGAACGGGAAAGTGCAATTGGTTTTTGCCTCTATGTACCCAATGGAAAAAGGTTTTTTCAAAGGAAAGGATGCAGATGGTCAAAATTTGATAAACAGGGCCCTGCTAAATGTTGCAAATGCTAATCCTGGTGACCTGGTAAATGGTGAATTCGGATCTGTATTTGGAGGATTAACGGTTGAAGGAGGAGAGACAACACTAAAGGATTTTTTTCAGTCATTTCTTATGAAAATGCCACTACGCAGGGTGAATTATATCCAGTCTTCCGAATATGATTACTACGATGAACTTCAAAGGGAATATAAGTTTCTGATAAGTCGTGATGGTGAAAAGGAAAAGTCAAGGATCTTTATTCCTTTTTTGAAAAGGATTTTTGTAAATAAAAAAAGGAAAAAGCGAAAACATCCTCTGTCGCTTGTGGCTACAGGTACTTATGTGGTTGCTAAGAACAAGAAAGATATCGAATCTGCAATTGAGAGTGAAAAGCTTTCATTTGTTATTACCATTGAGGGCATGCTTTCCCTTGGAACCGATACCCATCCCGAAGAAGTATTGAACCGCATCGATGAAATCAAAAAGTGGGACCACCCGATTTTCTTCATCACCTTTTCACATCACTTTGATAATAAACTGTGTGGCCATGCCCACAGTATAATAAAATCGGCCACCCTGTTAATTGATCAGAGCGAAGCAATGAATTCAGCTTTCAATAACCTTGGCAGACAGGCAGCCCGTCGTCTTCTGAGCCTGGACGATGACAATACCCGCAATGAGTCCCTTGGGTATAGGATCCTGCTTGATCTAAAACACATGAGTGCAACCTCCAGAAAAGAATACTATAATGAGATCGTAAAACCCTGCATGGAAAAGGGCGATTTTATTCCGGTAATTGCCAGTCATGTGGCATATTCGGGCGTGAAGACATTGCAGGAATTTGAAGACAACTACAACAAAGAGGAAGATGACTGGGAAATCAATGATTTTAACGCATGGAATATCAATGTTTGCGATGAAGATATTGAAATGATCGTAAATACCCGGGGACTTCTTGGATTGTGCCTGGACCAACGGATACTTGGGCAGCAAAAGAAAGAGGAAGCCACAAGCAAGGACCTGGTATGGGCAACGGTGAAAGGTGTATTGGATGCTGTGTTGAACTCAACAAACATTGCAGAAAATGATAAACCCAAAGTTTGGGATATAATTACAATGGGGACAGATTTCGAAGGGTATATCGATCCAACAGACCAGTATGCAACATCGTTGGATTTCCACAGGTTCAGGGAAGACCTGCTAGATAACATCCAAACTCAAATCATTGATATAGGGAAAACAGAACAGTATTTCTTGCAATCCGGTTTTGATAAGTATGATCTTGTGGACAAGATCTGCTTTGGCAATGCGTATGAATTTGTGTTGGAGAATGTTTAGGGGATGAACTATCGCACAGACGCTGCAATCCGGCAATTGATCCTGGGGCCAATTTCGCTTCAAAATGAAGAGGAAATTGCCAAAGCCTTGGAATTGATTGAAAATGGAGATAATTGGGTGCTGTTTGCGGTGGCTCCGGGAATTAAGGGTTGTTGAAGGAGGAGCTACAAGCGTTTTAAATCGTAACATGGATACATTGCGATTGCATCTTATATTACCGAAAAGAGGGATACGTAATATTTCGATAGAGCATTGAGTCCCATTAAAAAACTTTCTACATAATATTGAGTGAACTATAACCTGATAAATTTTTTATATTTTTGATGTATGATTGATACGAGGGACATAGTATTAATGGTAAAAGATTCAGTAAAGTCAACTGTGCCAAATGCAAAGGTCATTTTATATGGTTCATATGCACGGGGAGATTTTACAGCTGATTCAGACCTGGATATTTTAATTCTCCTTGATAAGGATGTAATTACAAGAGAAGATGAGAAAATGGTTAAATATCCTTTATACGATATCGAGTTTGAAACAGGCAAGAAAATAAGTCCACTTGTTTTGACGAAATCTGATTGGGAGTCCCGGCATAAAATTACTCCATTTTATGAAAATGTTGAGCGCGATGGGATAGTATTATGAATGCGCAAGAAAGGCAAGAACTGGTTAGAGTCTGTCTATAAACTCGGTGTCTGATTCAGAATGTTCGCTATCAAGGCTTGCGA
>CAZONK010000158.1:0-8122 GCA_964581095.1 uncultured Roseivirgaceae bacterium | reverse complement strand
AACCGCACTTTTAATACTTTGTTTTAGTCAAAATAGGGCTGAGTAGTTACAAATTTACAGGAAGCCAATATCTGATTTAACTGGCAAATAGGCAAGGTGTATTATTTTTTATTATGGAATCAACCTGCTTTATTTTGCTGAAGTTTGACAATATAAAATCATATTTCACGTATCCAGATATTACGAAACCGAACGGGATCACCATGATCTTGCAATTGTAGTGGAAGTTTTTCAGGGTGCGGGATATATTCCGGGATTCCAATATATTGTGTAGGCCCTTTTAGTATTACGTGGTTTTGAATAAGCACCCCATTGTGAAAGGCTGTGATTGAGGCTGGTACTGAAAGTGTACCATCATTATTGAATTTGGGGGCTTCAAAAACAATGTCATACACCTGCCATTCACCCGGGGGATTTGAAGCATTCACAAGTGGAATATGCTGCTTGTAGATACTCCCTGCCTGGCCATTGGAGTAGGTTTCGCTTTCGTATGAATTCAATATTTGGATTTCATAAATACCCATAAAAAATATTCCGCTGTTACTATAACCTTGCCCTGTTTTATTTTCCATTTTCGGGGCCATCCATTCTATGTGCAATTGCACACTGCCAAAAGCCTGTATAGTGGCAATTGACCCCGTACCTTTTTTTACAACGAACTCATCACCTTCAACGATCCAGTCAGCAGGTTTTTGCTGATAATTTTCCCTTTGTTTTATTTCTCCTTTCCTGTTGATAAACTGCACCTTTTGCCATTGGTCAAGGGAGTTTTCACTAAATAATACAATTGCATCTGTTGGTGGGGATTTAAAAGGGGTTTCGCCCCCATTCACAACCGGTGGAACTGGTTTATAAATCTCAGTATCCTCCGGTTTCATTTTTTGTTGTGCCTGGAGCGAGATTGATATTATAAGAGAAAGAAGGAGTTGTATTTGTAATTTCATAGGAGCTATATATTTGAGTTGGCAAGGTATTAAAAAAAGCCCTATTGGAGCATTTACCAACAGGGCTTTTTATCTGTTATAGAGATGTCACGCGTGCATTCTTTTTGATATTGTTGATTTCGAGCGCATTTCCTCCAGTGCATTTCTTTCGGTTTGTAATTCCCTATTCAATTTGACCTGTTTGTCCAATGCGCTTTGTTTGAATGTCTCAAATTCAGATTCTAATTCATCCAGTTCTTTAGTTTTTTGGACCGAAATATTTTTGTTGTGATTATATTGGAAAAAACCAATTGCCAGCAATAAAGCAAGTGCCAGTATCACAACTACACTCAATACAATGAAGGTTGATTTTGTAAAATCAATTCCAAGAAATGTAATGTGTGTCATGGCAAAGTCAGTAGTTGAAAGCTCTTCATCTTTTTTAGTAACAATTCCCTCCAGCCGTTGTACTTCTGCATTCTGAGTATCAATGGTTGCTGTTGACGCTGCAATACTTTGTTTTAAGTTTGAAACGCTGTCTTCCACCATGCGCCAAAATGCGTTGAGGCTGGACTTTTTAATCACTTTATATTCATTGTAAGTTTCAGATTTTTCAGTTAGAACCTGAAACTGTTCCGTAAGATTTTTGTCAACGTAAAGTTCTTCAAGAGAAGGTTTTGGTTTCTGTACTTGTATGGTTTGATTCTGCGTTTTTTCCTGTATTGAATCTTTTTGAGTGGAGGTATCTTCCTGAGCAAAACTTGAAGAAACAAGTATGCACAGCATCAGTAAGGTGGTAAGAAATTTCATAATAGTGTTAAGTTACGGTTACTTTGGTACTTAAATATCGTATCAATTTTGGACTTTTCCAATATGAATCAAATTAATTTTAGATAAGACGACATATTCATCGACAAATGGTATGATGCAATGCAAACTGAAATCATTAAAGACAAACTCGGGTTAATTTAATTCAGAACGGATTACCAAATCTTACTTTTTCCAAAAAAATATAAATTTTCCAATTATCCCTGGTTTGGAAATGAAAATCTGAGAACTCTATTAGCGAAATGCCATCACATATTCTGCGATTGCATTGATTTCGTGTTCAGAAAAATCACCTTCATAAGGTGGCATGGTTAATTTGCCTTTATGGATACGTTCAACTACCTGATCAATTGTCATTTTACTCTGTATAAGGTCTTTGGCACCTGACATTTTTAATTCTCCATTTTCTCCATGACAAAGAATACATTGGGTATCGTATAACGCCTTTCCATGGGTCACCATGTTGTAGTTCGCATCAGAAGCATCTACAATAATGTTTTTTGGTAAATCCTGGCGATGAACAATTTTGTATTTATTCATTTCAGCCAACCCATAGGATCCAATTAGCAACAACAGAGATAAAATGGCCAAACCTTTCAATTGTTTTTTATACGCTACAATTGCAATGGGGATAGAAATTAGTACAACGATAATTTTTAACACAAGCAATAATCTGATTTCAGCAGCCTCAATTAATAAGCCAATACCGGTGAGAAGAACTAAAACACTCACAATTATTTCAGTTATTTTAGTTTTTGATTTAAATGAATCCAGCAACTTGTTACTCCCCGAAACAAGCAATATGGTTTTGATTAAATAAATCAATATAAATAATGTGATGACTAATTTGTGTGTATGGTAAATAGCAATGTAGTGCATAGGAAAAATATGTTTAATTTATCGTCGCAAATATGATAAAAAATTAAATAGATATTTTGAGGGTGGGCAATTTCATGTTTAAGAAATGCATATGCTCAATGTCAAGTTATTTATCCGTAGAATTTTACTCGGCCTTCACCGGCATTCTTGCATTTACCTCTAAAAGCCAGTTATCTAATTTTTCGCTTAATTTGGCAGTTTTTGATGGATTTCTTTTAGCAAGATCGATGGATTCAGAAATGTCATTATCCAGGTTGTAGAGTTCTTCTTTTCCGGTTTCGTACCAGCGGATTAGCTTCCACTCTCCTTCCCTTATGATGCTATATGGAGTAACTTTTGTACCCCACCAATAATGAGGAAAGTGCCAATAAAGAGTATTTCTGGTATTTGTAGCCAGTGAGTCATACAGCAATGCTGAAATATCCTGGCCATCAATATTCAGTGAGTCTGGAATTCCTGTCCTTGTTAATTTGGCAATGGTTGGGAAAAAGTCATTACTAATGGTCAATTCATCTCGTGTACCACTACTGATTGTTCCCGGCCAATAATATACCAGGGGTTCCCGGATACCTCCTTCATAAGGAAATCCCTTACCGGCACGAAGAGGAGCATTACTGGTAGATACAATATGCCCACCGTTGTCAGAGAAAAAAATGATTAACGTGTTTTCTGAGATTCCCAATGAATCCAGGGAGCGTGTAATTTTACCAACACCTTCATCTACGCTTTTGATCATAGCTGCGTATGTGTAGTTTTTTTGGACCTCCAGTGCTTTACCAGAACGGAACCGGGCTGATACCGGATCTTCATCAGTCCAGGGTGGAATGGATGGATCGTTTCTAAGCTTTTCTTCAAACTCACTTTCATAATCAGTTCGTGCCATTAGAGGAGTATGCACAGCATAATGTGATAGTGAAAGGAAAAAAGATTTTCCTGCATGTTGTTGTATAAATTGAACGGCTTCATCTGATTCCCTGTCCGTCAGGTATTCTCCTGGTTTTTTTCCGGGAAGGGATTCAATTCTAAAACCATTTCGTTCATAAGGATCAAAGTATGTTGGTGGTTGACCATAATCTTCACCACCAATATTAATATCATAACCCTGTGACTCGGGGGACCATTCTTTTGGGCCCAGGTGCCACTTCCCAATATGGGCGGTTACATATCCATTACTTTTTAGTAATTCCGCGATGGTAACTTCTTCATGTTCCATCCAATATGGATTGATTGGGGTTGCAAGGGAAGCTGATGCCGATCGAAGTTCAAATCCAATGGGGTTCCTTTTGTCTATAGGAATTTCTACACCCGAATATCTTCCCCGGATCCAATCCGTAATTCCCAATCGTGCAGGGTACTTGCCTGTTAGTATGGAAGCACGGGTTGGGGAACAAATGGCAGCTGCTGCATAAGCCTGCGTAAAAACCAATCCTTCGTTAGCAATCCGGTCAATATTTGGTGTCTCGTAAAATGTACTTCCCATAAATCCTACATCTTTCCACCCCAGGTCATCTACCAGGATAATAATAATATTTGGAGGTTTTGGGCCTTCTTTGGAGGAACAAGAAATAAAGACAGTTGCACAAAGCAGATATTTAATAACTGATTTCATTTTACTCGATATATTCAGGGTTTAATATTATTGGAACGGGTGCTTCTAATTCATTTCTCCATCGTACAAGATCATTATAGAGCGAATCACAAATTTGGATTTGGGTGGAAACCAGATTGTTCTTCTCTCCAATATCCTCCTTAATATTGTATAGTTCGAGGTGGGAGTCTTCGAAAAACTCAATTAATTTCCAATCACCTTTTCGGATGCTGCCGGCGGGCGTTTGTCTCCAGTAACCTTCCATACCTCCATATGTTTCTAAATATGCAGGGAAATGCCAAAAAAGTGACCTGTGTGGGATGGGATTTCCTTTCAGTACTGGCAACATCGAAATTCCATCTATTTTGTAATTCTCAATACTTACACCTGCTGCTTCAGCAATTGTAGGGTATAAATCAATGCTCGAAACAGGGGTATTCACAGTTGAATTGGAGCTCTGAAATTGTGGCCATCGCATTACAAGAGGCACCCTTACACCACCTTCATAGAGCATCCCTTTTGAACCCCTGAGAGGTTCAGATGTTGTAACAGAATAGTAGGGGCCATTATCAGAGTAGAAAATTACTAATGTATTTTCATCAAGGCCTAATGTATTTAATTTTTGTAGTAGTCGCCCAATATTCTGATCAACACTTTCAATCATTGCAGCGTACCCGGAATTATAACGGGAATATGGAGATGTTTTATTTATGTATTTTTCAACGAGTTCTTCTTTCCCCTGAATAGGTGTATGCACGGAGTAAAATGATAGAAATAATAGAAAGGGTTTACTCTTATTTTTTTCAACAAATTCAATAGCCTCGTCGGTGAGTCGGTCTGTCAGGTATTCACCTTCAGGGCCATCATCCAGATTTGGATTTTCGTAAGGACTAAAATAGCTTTTTGGATGGCCTGATTTGTTTCCTCCAACATTCAAATCAAAACCTTGCGCCAAAGGGCCATTCGCGGCTCCTTCGCCCAGATGCCATTTTCCAAAAAAGCCATTTGTATATCCCCTGGTTCTTAAAACCTCCGCGAACGTAGTAAATGTTGTATCCAGTAAGGTTTTGTTTTCTGTTGGAATGATCTTTCGGTTTTCGGTTTTACCACGTTTGGATGAACCAACAGTATAGATTCCGTGCCGTGGTGAATACAACCCCGTGAGGAGTGAGGCACGTGTTGGTGCACAATTTGGTGCATTGGAGTATGCACTTGAAAAAACAATCCCATCCTTTGCAAAAGCATCAATGTTTGGAGTTTCATGATACGTATTGGACATAAAACCAAGGTCTTTTGCACCCAGATCATCTACAAGAATGAGTACAATGTTAGGTGGCGGAAATGCATTTTTTTCACTACATGAAAATCCAACTCCAATTCCACAAATGAAACAGAGATATATTCGCATTTTGTTAATCGCATTCATATTAAAAGGAAACCTGGATATTATCGTCAGTTCCCGGCTGCTGGTTTTTAAAGATCTTCATTTCTACTCCGGGCTCACCTACTTTAATCGTATACATTCCTTTCTCAAATACTTTAGGCCTAAAAGAATTCCCATTTATTCGTATTGTATATATTGTTTCTTCTGTAGATTCATTAATTACTTCAATTACCGGATTGGACATTCCCGAAACCAATACTTCAGGAAGAAATCCAATTGGGTGTCTTCCATAATTATCCATCTGGTTCAGAATTACAGGCCAACCATTGTATGGATCCGACCCTGGTTGGGTTGGATCTATATCGCGCGGCCAGTTTGCCAGCGAGATAGTACGCGAAGATCGATTTATTTTGATCACACCGTAGCCTGTTGCCCTGTCATATAGTCTTGAAGGTTGTCTTCCGGTATATACAGGATTGGAAACAGCCAATACAGTCATTTTATTACCAAAACCATCTTGATAGTCACCGGTATTGGGTGGAAGGCCTGATTGATGATTTTCTCCCGGATCCTGCGGATACCATCTGCGTGGCCAGACATTTGATACCGAAGGAACGCAGATGGCATATCCTGCATCACCATAGGTTTCAATTCCATACTGGATAGTGCTTCCAAGATGCTGGTCACCGGCAATATGAAGGGCAAATCCTTTTCGAATCGCTGCCACTGCTCTATCCCTACCTGATTGTGGCCACCCGTTGGAATCCATGTCTGTTACCTTGCGATCATTTGGAGGGTACTCACCTGTTTTCAGGATACGTAATTTTGGTACATTCTGATCATGGACTTCTTCTTCAGGCAGTGTAGCAAGGTTTGCAAAAATGGTCTGGCTTAATAAAATTTTCATCCAAACTCCATCCGACCAGTCAGCACTCCATTTATTTAAAAATTTAAGTTGACGATCACCCAGCAATATTGCCTCAGGGTGATCCATTTTATTTGGTTCAAAATCCCGGTTTTGAGGCCATCCATTCCAAACTTCAGCTTCGGGTAGCAATGGGGTAGGGGCCGATTTGAATTTGCGATCCTCAATAATGGCGAAACTAATCCCTCCATACGTAAGGCTTGTGTAATATACTCCAATTCCCTGGGCAACGGGAGTAGGATCAAATGGATCGGGTAAGTGACTGGTTTGCGTTCTTTCAACCATGTTTACGAAAGTTGGGGGCATTTTATATCCACCCTGATCCTGGGCGGGCGTGCCTTTTAATTCTTTGGGGGTCGCAATCCCTCCATTGCCCCAAATATTTCCATGAAAAACATCATGATCATCTGTAATGCATACTGAGGGGATCGATCTTAGCAAGTCCCGGTATGTCCAGCCAAACATGTACCATTTATGCAGGTAGTCGAGAACAGCCATTTCAAGAGGCTCCCGCTGAACCCCATAGCCACCAACGCCCTCGTAAATCTGATCTCCTGAGAAAAACAGAAAATCCGGATCCTGTTTTACCACGTTTCCTACAAGGTCATTATTGGGAAATCCGAGGTCATTGTTCCCTGTAAATGCTGCAATTATCAGCTCCTCTTTCTCAACGGGGTCTTTTTTAATTACCCCCTCAAACCAGTCTGTTTTGGCGGTCCCGTTATATCCTGTGTAATTATAAGAAATACGGTACTTTAGATCCATATCAAACAACCATCTGTCAATTTTAAAACGTAAAGTTCTTGCCAGCGGATCAATGTATGAGCTGTCAAGAGCTATCCATTTATTTTCATTCTCTTTCCATACCTCAAATATGCCGATAGGATTGCGTTGCAAATTCACCGGAGGTAATTGTGCAGTGATTTTTAATATTTTGTTTGAAATTGTATGTTGAACAAATAAAATAGGACCAAATTTCTGGTCCTCCAGGTAAATACTTTTGGATCCATTTAATTTTAGTTCGTCAAACCATGCGCTTGAATTGGTATTGAACTTTTTATTTCCTTCAAAGTGACTCACCAGTGCAATTCCTCCTTCCAAAATCGCATCGTTTTTAAGAGGGTAATCAAAACTCAAGACTGGACTGCCTGATTCTGCATTAGTAATTTCAATATGCAGTATGTGCTGATCAGCGCCAGGCATATATTTAATCTCCATTTTGTTTTGAAATGATTTAGTATCGAAAGCCTTCCTGATGGTGTCTTCAGGCGTTTGTACTATTAGAAATTGATCAGTGGTTATCCCGATATTAATACCTGTGCCATAAACAGCATCATCCCTGTAATCATTGAACCGGCCATTGATTCCTAATCTGATTCCTACCCAACCATTTGTATTTTGTTCGGTTATAATTCCTACTGAAAATGAAATTTTGAAAGGCTTTGGCTCATCTGAAAGACGGGAAGTGAGCAAAAACAGGTTTCGGTTGGGTGCTGAGGTAATACAAACAATCCTGCCATCCTGTAGTTTCCAGTCTTCCAGTCGATTTGCCCAAAAATCGGGGCCAATCCAGATACGATTGATCGTTTCTGAAA
>CAZONK010000157.1:0-8183 GCA_964581095.1 uncultured Roseivirgaceae bacterium | reverse complement strand
ACACGACGATTAAGTTCTTTACCTTCTCGTTCGTTATCGTTGGAGGCGAGTGGATACATTGAACCCAGCCCACCTGTTTTAATTCGCCGCACGTCAATTCCCCTGCTTACTATAAAGTCTTTTACTGCAAGGGCACGCCTTTTCGATAAATCAATATTGTATTTTTCTGATCCAACATTATCGGTATATCCCACAATTCCAATTTTCAAATTTGGATTTTCCGTCATCATCTTCTCAAGTTTGTTCAATTCGGTATTGGACTCATCCTTTAACTCAGTTTTGTCAAAATCGAAATATATATTCCTTAACACTTTACTGTAACCTTTTTCAAGCTTCTTCAGATTAATCGTTCGTTCTAATACAATCGCTTCTTCACTGGTTCCGGGTATCGTTATCCTCTGGTTATAGAATCCAAATCCCCCTTTTTCGGTGGCAAGCATATACTCTTTCTGGTTTTTATCAGTAATTGTGAACACAAAAGAAGAACCATCCATGGTAGGCATGAACTCAATATTCGAATCCGCTTCTGATAATTTCACCCTTGTATCCACGGGTTGCCCGGAATCAGCATCTACCACATTCACAATCAATGTTACTGGTAGCAGTGTAACCTGAACCGGTACTTCCGTAGGGGGTAAATCAAGTATCTTTTCCTTATCATCAATAAACAAAATTTCATATATATCGGTATATCCAAAGCCATCTTCCCTTGTAGTAGCATAATAAGCCCTAAATCCGTCTTCCGTTGGTGAAAAATGTACATCCTGATCAGGTGTATTTATCGGGTATCCCAAATTTGTCGGTAGTCCCCAAACCGAATTAGCACTGTCAAATTCTGATTTATAAATATCAAATCCACCCATCCCCCTTCCTCCATCACTGGAGAAATAGAGCGTTTTCCCATCGTAACCTATAAAAGGGCCTTCTTCATTAAATTCTGTATTAATAATAGGGCCCAGGTTTTTTGGACGTTTCCAGCCCTTGGAGGCGTTTTTCTCACTCACATATATATCGTCTCCTCCAGAGCCTCCAGGCCTGTTTGATGAAAAAAACATCCAGTTACCATCATCAGAAAGACTCACACCATTTTCATTGTATTCAGAATTGATCGGCTCGGGAAGACGGGTTGGTTCGGCCCATGAACCATCCGGGCCAATAACGGAAATAAAAATATCACCATTGTTAACATCCGAATTGTAAACAAATAGTTTTGATCCGTCCTTCGAAAGTCCCAGGTTGGAATCGTGAGAACCAGTATTGATTTGGCTACCAATGTTTACTGCCGGATACCAAACGCTATCTATATTGATAGAATAGAATATATCCTCAAAAGGAAGGTTATCAGTATGTACATCCTCCGAAATATTACCCTCCTTTCTTCGACTGGTAAAGATCATAAGTGTTTCATCCCGGTTCAAAACAGGTGCATAATCGTCATATTCCGAGTTTACATTACTTCCAAGATTTACTATAGACACTTTCCTGGGACTTTTCACAAGCTCTTTTCCTACACCACACTCGTATATTTTTCGTTCCACTACAGACTTCAGAATACGATCAAATCCCGTATAGCCGGGTTGAGCATCAAATTTTTTAATGTATTGATTATAGTAATCAATCGCTTCGTCAAATCGGTAATCAAAATGATTCGCCAAACCTATTTTAAATAGAATATCAAACTTATAATCCGGATCCAGTTCATTTGCCTTTAAAAAGTATCTTCTGGACCTGCCTTTATCAACAGACTCAAGAAACATTTCGCCGGCCATGTAGTTGGCACGGATATTTTCCGGATCCGCCTCTACCGCAGCAAGATACTGTTCCCTCGCTTGTTCGTATGCCAGGGTGAATTCCAAAATTTGATCTCCAATTTCAACAAGCTGCTGGGCAAGTTCTTTGTTATCTTGTGCCTGATTTGAGGATATTGTAAATACGGATAGCGCTAAAAAAAGAGTTATTCTATATTTCATCCAACTATTCTTCAAATATTGCTGTAAAATAAGCTAGTTTACTGTCAATTCAAATGTAAAATATTTAGAAATATTAATTTGCATCAAAAAACGGCCTCTTTTCAAAAAAATATGCGTATTAAATCTGTCAATTTTGTAAAAAGTAGTGAACATATTAGTAAATGCCCTGAACCTTCAAAAGGTGAATTTGCATTTATTGGCAGGTCCAATGTAGGCAAGTCATCGCTTATCAATATGCTGATGAATAAAAAAAAGCTGGCAAAAACTTCTTCAACTCCCGGTAAGACGCAACTAATCAACCACTTTATTGTAAATGAACAGTGGTATTTAGTAGATCTGCCTGGTTATGGATGGGCAAAAACAAGTAAAACAAACAAATTGAAGTGGCAAAAAATGATACGGGGTTATCTTCTCAACAGAGAAAACCTGGCAGCGATTTTTGTATTGGTTGATATACGGATCGATCCACAGGAAATTGATACTTCGTTTATAACCTGGCTGGGTGAAAATCAGTTACCATTTATTATCATTTTTACTAAAATTGATAAAATTTCAAAAAATAAAGTGGGAGGGGCTGTAAGTAAATACAGACACACCCTTGAAAAGGACTGGGAAGAAGTTCCGCAAATGATTGTTTCTTCCTCAACAAGCACAACCGGAAAGGATGAAATACTATCTTATATTGATCAGGTCTTAAAAGAAATTCCGTTTTAAACCTTTTCGATCAAAAAATGTAGCTTTGCGGATATAATCTTACAATATGGACTACAAAGACATTGCGTCAGTATCAGGTAAAGGCGGACTATTTAAAATTGTTTCACCCACACGTTCAGGGGTTATCCTTGAATCACTGGATAAGGATAATAAAAGATTCATTGCAGGAATACACAATAAGGTATCTGTTCTGGATGAAATTTCTATATATACAAGTTCAAAAAAGGGTTCCGAACCATTGAAAGATGTAATGCAGAAAATCTATAAAGAATTTGAAGATGATCCGGGTGTTGAGGGTAGCTCCCCGGGTGATGAATTGAAAGCATTTTTTAAACATATCATCCCGGATTATGATGATGGGAGGGTTTATGTTTCAGATATGAAAAAGATGATTTCATGGTATTACGTTTTACTAAAGGAAGTGCCAGAATTACTGAAAAATAATCAGGAGGGAAAGGAAAAAAACTTACCTGCACCAGAGAAGGAAGAAAATAGTGAACCCAGAAAGTAGTCTCGATTGCGGTGACTGAAATTAAAAGCACACTTATCCTGATTCAAAAGGACTTAGCCCTTCCATCAACTACAATCAATGAGTTAATTGAAATTAATCTCAAAGATTTAAAGAAGTACCTGGAGTCTGCTATCTCTGAGTTACTTGACAACGACTTTAACAGGTTGGTTAATGCAATGTACAGGATAGATATTTCAGAAAAACAACTTGCTGATGCATTAAACACTCCAAAACCAAGCCAGGTCGCGTCAAAAATTGCAGAGCTGGTTATTCAACGCGAACTGCAGAAAGTTAGAACACGAAAGCGGTATTCGGGTTCATAGGGCATCTTTGTATATTCAATAAAGAACAATTCTAACAATCAGATTAATTGGTAGTTGGCTGAGGTTGGGCATCCCTGCCTTTGCCGAAACGGCTACTTGCCAGACAGGCATCCACGACGTGACTTAGTTGTATTCTAAAAATAAAGAAGTTGTTTTTTCTACAAGGTTTTTCGACCCTATAAATAATGGAACCTGCTGATGGATTGTATCCGGCTGTATATCAAGTATTCGTTTCTGTCCACTTGTGGCAAGCCCGCCTGCCTGCTCTACAATGAAAGCTAAAGGATTGCATTCGTACATCAACCTGAGTTTTCCATTAGGATTAGTAGCCGTTGACGGATAAATATAGATTCCTCCTTTCAAAAGATTTCGGTGAAAATCAGCCACTAGTGAACCAATATACCTGCCCGAATAATTCAACTCCCTGCACGTATCAAGAAATCGCTTGACGTGGTTTGGAAAGCTATTAAATGAGCCTTCGTTAATGGAATATATACTCCCTTCCTGAGGAATTCTCATGTTTGTATGGGATAAAAAGTACTCTCCCAATGAAGTCTCATAGGTGAATCCAAATACTCCCTGACCCGAAGTAATTACCAACATGGTGGATGACCCGTAAAGTAAATATCCCGCCAGGACCTGGGCATTCCCCTGTTGGAGATAATCTTCCGGTGTTACTTTCGTTCCTAATTCAGATTTTCGTTCATATATTGAAAAAATTGTACCAATCGAAACATTTACGTCAATATTTGATGAGCCGTCAAGTGGATCAATGGCAACTACATATTTAGAATCCTTTTTTACCTCAATCACCTCAGGTTCTTCTTCAGATACAATGGCACATACTTCTCCTCCCCTTTCCAAAGCACGGGAAAAACGAATATTAGCAAGTACATCCAGTTTTTGTTGATTGTCACCTGCCGCATTTTTTGTTCCAATTGCCCCACCGATATTCATCAACCCTGCTTTGCTTATCTCACGGTTAACAACTTTTCCGGAGAGGGCTATATCGCGAAGTAATTGTGAAAATTCTCCGGTAGCCTGGGGGTATTGATCCTGGTTACTTTTAATGAACCTGTCAAGTGCAGTTCCTATGGGCGCGGCAATTCTGGATTCTTCCATTGGTTAACTCATAAAAGTTTAAAAGTTTTAATATTTTCTAATTTCTTGTGAAATTAGTACGCGAATGGGGAATAAAAAAATACAGGTATTTAAATTTGGCGGGGTATCTGTTAATTCGGCGAAGTCAATATTGAATGTATCTGAAATTCTTCAAAAACATTCAATGGTTCCACTTGTGGTAGTGGTTTCAGCAATGGGCAAAACCACAAATGCCCTTGAAAAAATCCTGGATCTTAAAATCAATGAATTATCTTTCGAAACTGAATGGGAAGAGTTTAGAAAATTTCATTTTGAAATTGCTTCAAACCTGTTTTCGAATGAAAAACATCGGGTATTTGAAAGGATGAATCATCTGTTTGAGGTGCTTTCAAAAGCATTAATAGAATTTCCGGGTACCAATTATGATGAATTTTACGATCAGGTCATACCATTTGGAGAACTTCTGTCCACAAGTTTATTGAGTGAATTTCTCCTGACCAGGGGGATTAATTGCAGATTTATCAATGCTACTAAAATGATTAGTACTGACAATTGTTTTCGTGAAGCAGAAGTTAAGTGGGATACCACCTGCCGAAATATAAATAAAGAAGTGGGAAATTTATCTCCAGGCGAAATAGTTGTGACACAGGGATTCATTGCAGGCACAGAAGGCGGACAAATGACTACCCTGGGCCGCGAAGGTTCTGATTTTTCTGCAGCAATCTTTGCCTGTTGTCTTAATTCAAAACGATTAACTGTTTGGAAAGATGTTCCCGGGATAATGAATGCAGACCCTAAACTCATAAATGATGTAGTCATGTTTAAAGAACTCTCATATACCGAAGCATCAGAAATGACGTATTATGGCGCCAAGGTAATTCACCCCGATACAATCAAACCTCTGGCAGAAAAAAGTATATCACTATTTGTAAAAAGCTTTGTGAATCCCTCAAATCCCGGAACACATGTGCATGATTGTAAGACAGACCCCAAGATTTCCGCAATCATTTATAAGTCAAACCAAGTGCTGTTGTCCTTCAGGTTTACTGATTTCAGGTTCGTAAACGAGCAAAGTCTTATCCAGATTTATGATGTTATTGACAAGTTGAATATTCATGTAAATATGATGCAAAATTCAGCCATTTCATTCTCTATTTGTTTCGACTTCAACCAAAAGAAGGTAAAATCCATCATACTTCAGTTAAAAAATGTTTTTACTATCCATTTCAATACGGGGTTGACTTTGTTAACTATAAAAAACTACACTGAGAGTACGATAAACCTATATAAACCAAATGAAGCAATACTGCTTGAACAAAAAAGCAGGGCGGACTACCAGGCGGTCTATCGGGAGTAAGTTATTAGGTGACAGGATCAGTTGGCAGTTGGCAGTTGGCAGTTGGCAGTTGGCAATTAATTTGACATTTTTGCAAACTGATAACTGCAAACTGCAAACTATTTTGGATCCCAGATCAATGGGTTAGTCCACATTTTTTTACAAATTTCCTGAAATCTTATCCAATAAGTGCGCTGTACTTCGATCCAACATTTCAAAAACTTCCTGAAAACCCTTTTCACCTCCATAATAAGGATCTGGAACTTCACTGCTATCTGGTTTTGGATCGAAATCTCGCATTAGGTGAACATGTGCTTTTGCTCCGGAAGGATTCAATGATAGTATCTCCTCCATATTTGAATTGTCCATTGCTATAATAAAGTCACATTCAAAGAAATCACGGCTGTTGAGTTGTCTTACATGGTGGTCAATGGGTATATTATTCTGCTCAACAATCTTAATGGTCCGATGATCAGGGTATTCACCAATATGATAGTTAGCTGTACCACAGGAATCAACCATAATATCCTCCCCTAATCCAGCGTCAACCACCTTCTTTTTAAAAATAGCCTCCGCCATCGGAGAGCGGCAAATATTTCCCAGGCAAACAAATAATACTTTCATATTTTTCTAATTACAGATGAATCATCTTCCCTTTTCATTCACGATGGAATCCTGTTACATTTACAAACTGACATTCTAACAAGGCCCTAAAATACATCTTGAATATGGAATTTATAAAAGCTAATTCAAATATTGAAAAACATATCGCCCTTGTCCAACTTAACAGGCCCAAAGAATTAAACGCTCTTAACCTGCAATTAATGGGTGAATTAAGGGATTCCTTACACATGCTTGATGGGGATGACAAGGTCCGGGTGATTATTATAACAGGAAATGAAAAAGCCTTTGCTGCAGGTGCGGATATCAAACAAATGGCAGATAAATCAACCATCGATATGCTAAAGGCAAACCAGTTCAGTACCTGGGACCAGATCAGGAAGACAAAAAAACCAGTGATTGCCGCTGTCTCCGGTTTTGCACTTGGCGGTGGATGTGAACTTTCTATGACATGCGATATCATTGTAGCATCTGAAACCGCGAAGTTTGGACAACCTGAAATCAAGATAGGTGTGATGCCAGGTGCAGGTGGGACACAACGACTTACAAAAGCAATTGGGAAAGCCCGGGCAATGGAAATGGTGCTGACCGGAAAATTTATTTCAGCCGATGAAGCGCTTCACTACGGACTTATCAATAAGGTCGTACCCATTGAGATGTATATGGAAGCTACACTTGAAATAGCACGGCAAATTGCTACCATGTCACCCATTGCTGCCCAACTTGCCAAAGAAGCTGTAAACCGATCCTTTGAAACCCACCTGGATGAAGGCCTGACATTTGAACGCAAGAATTTTTATCTTACATTTTCATCAGAGGATCAAAAGGAAGGAATGCAGGCATTTATTGAAAAACGCAAACCAGTATATTCAGGAAAATAAAAGCACGTTCAAATGGTAATTGAAGCTTGCGTTGAATCCATACAGGAAGCCGTAAACGCAGAAACAAATGGAGCCAATCGTATTGAATTATGCTCAAGGTTAGATCTGGATGGGCTAACACCCTCCGAAAGCCTGGTTCGTGAAGTAGTTGATACCCTGAAAATCCCTGTAATGGTAATGATCCGGCCACGCGAAGGTAATTTTATATATTCTTCCTTCGAATTCGATCAAATGCTACGTTCGATCGGGATGTGTAAAAAATATCCTGTACTGGGAGTTGTCTTCGGGGCACTAACATTACAAAACCAGCCGGATTTAGAATTATTAAAAATTTTTGCCGATGTTGCCTCTCCTCTTGAGATCACTTTTCATAAAGCAATTGATAACACTCCTGATCCGGTAAAATCGGCCGAATTGATTATTACTGTGAAACAAGTTACCCGTATACTCACCTCTGGTGGCCAACCAACTGCGCTACAAGGCAAAGAAATGATAAAGAAAATGCAAAAGGCTGTTTCAGAAAAAATTTCCATCATAGCCGCCGGGAAAATTACTGAAGAAAACCTGAATGAACATATCAATTTGCTCGAAGTCAATGAATATCATGGTCGCAAAATTGCAGGATTTGTAACACATGCTAATTTGAGATAAATCTTAAATCACATCATTCTAAGTAAAATAGGCAACAATAAGCATTTCACAAAGAATCCGATTTGAGCCTACCTT
>CAZONK010000156.1:0-8240 GCA_964581095.1 uncultured Roseivirgaceae bacterium | reverse complement strand
CCTCGAATGACATCTCTGAATGGCTGGACATGGTGGCTCCTTCAGATACGAGGACAACAGCGTAATTACTGGGATTATAATTTCGATCATACATCATCAGATCGGTCAAATGTTCGACATCAAATGGATGCTCGGGTATAATACAACGGTCGGCTGCTCCGGCCATTGTGGGCAGTAAAGTTGTAAATCCTGCATAACGGCCAAATACTTCAATTACCAGGAATCGTTCGTGCGAACCCGCTGATGTCCGGAGCATATGGGTCATTTCAATGGTACGGGTTATGCATGTGCTAAACCCGATACAGTAATCGGTTCCGGGCACATCGTTGTCCATGGTTTTTGGAATGGCGACTACTTTTACACCTTCCTTATGTAACCGCCATCCATAACTCAATGTATCATCACCTCCGATAGGGATCATATAATCGATTTTAAGGAAATTGAGATTTTTAATCATGTCCTCGGTCACGTCATTTACATCGTCGGTATATTTTTCCTTCAAATGTTCCGGAACATTTTCCTTATTCAATTTACTTGGATTCGTACGTGATGTATGAATGAAAGTGCCGCCCGTTCTTCCAGCACGGCTTACGATTTCGGAGGATAGCACAAGGATATTACTGCTATTATCTGCCTCTTTATCAGGGATAAGATCGACTAAGCCGGCCCACCCCCTACGGAAGGCGATAACTTTGTATCCTTCCCTCAATGCCCGTATGGTTATGGCGCGGATTGCGGGATTAAGACCCGGTACATCGCCACCACCAGTAAGTATTCCAATTGTTAGTTTTGCTTTTTTTGTTGCCATTCTTTACTGTGATTTAATAGTTATTATTAATTGAATCCTGCCGGTCAGGCAAGATCTATTTCTTTTGTAAGATAAACATCCTGGATGGATTGTAAAAGATTCGCTCCTTCGTCCATAGGCTTCTGAAACGCTTTTCTTCCTGAAATGAGGCCCGTACCGCCAGCCCTTTTATTAATTACGGCCGTTTTGATTGCGTCAGCCAGATCGGATTCACCGGAGGATGCACCACCCGAGTTGATCAATCCTGCACGCCCCATATAACAATTGGCCACCTGGTACCGGGTGAGATCGATGGGATGGTCAGAATTAAGTGTGTCATACATAGCAGGATGTGTTTTAGCAAATCCGATTGCGGTAAATCCTCCGTTGTTTGTGGCCTGTTTCTGCTTTATAATATCAGCCTGGATCGTCACTCCCAGGTGGTTGGCCTGACCCGTAATATCGGAGGCTGCATGATAATCAGTGCCATCTTTTTTGAAACCACTGTTCCGTGCATAGCACCAGAGAACGGTGGCCATTCCCAGTTCATGTGCCATTTCAAAAGCTTCTGCCACTTCTACTATCTGACGGTTTGATTCTTCGGATCCAAAATAAATAGTAGCTCCGACCGCTGCGGCACCGAGGTTCCAGGCTTCTTCAACTGTACCAAACATGATCTGATCATATTTGTTTGGGTACGTCATAAGCTCATTATGGTTTATTTTGACAATAAAAGGTATTTTGTGCGCATATTTTCGGGATACTGATGCCAGTACTCCAAAGGTAGAAGCAACAGCGTTACATCCACCTTCAATGGCCAGTTCAACTATTTTTCCGGGATCAAAATAAATGGGATTGGGTGCGAAAGAAGCTCCTCCCGTATGTTCGATACCCTGATCAACTGGCAGGATTGATACAAACCCTGTATTGGCTAACCTCCCGTGTCCAAAAATAGATTGAAGGCTTTTTAGAACTGGTGCATTTCGATTGGAATCGGCATATACCCGATCTATAAAATCAGGTCCGGGGGCATGAATCAGTTCTTTGGAAATTTTGGGAGTATTGTAATTCAATAGATTATCCGACTCGCTTCCAAGAAAATTAACGATATCATTATAACTTAATGAAGATGCCATAGTGTTTATATTTTTAAGGTTATTTATTAATTGATAAATTCAATATTATTTGCTTTCGGGTAGTGATTGAAAGTGGGGTCGTAAACTCTTTTTTCCTTAATGATTAATTACAAAGTTTAAACTTAATGAATAAGTGGAAGTGAACTCCATTTTTGTGCTTAATTTCTTCTATTTTTTGAGTAAAAACAAGTATTCTGATATGACAATAGTCATAAAAAGGCCATCCCGGTAAAGTTTGATTTATTGCTGCTAAACCTATCTCCCGGTAATACCAATTATTCTAACCCCGAATTGCTGACGAAAGCAATGTGCTTACTATCCGGAGACCAGGAAGGAACGTTTATACTGCCCTGTCCTCCGTAGAGATAGGCGATCACCATGGGAGCACCACCCGTTACCGGCATTAGCTGCAAAACCACCTGTTTGTATGATGGGTGACCGTCCACATCTATTGTTGGAGCGAAGGAAAGGAATACCATCCACTTGCCATCAGGAGAGATATGGGGGAACCAATCATTGTTCTCGTCAAAAGTAAGCTGCTCCTTTGAGGTGCCATCGGGTTTCATTCGCCATATTTGCATAGTGCCCGACTGGCTTCCATTGTAATAGATAAACCTGCCATCCGGTGAATATTCTGGTCCATCCACATGGGTTCCTTTATTAAATGTGAGCTGTGTCTCTTTTTGTGTTTCAATATTGGCTTTGAAAATATTGTAATCATCATCTCCTTTCCTTTTGGCTACATATACTACCTCTTGATTGTTGGGTGCCCATCCATGCCAGTAGGAGGGTGTTTCATTCGTGACCAATTTAGGCGTACCACCTGCAATTGGAAGCACATAAACAGTTGATCCACCTCCAGGAAGACCTTCACGATGGTGACTGATAGCGAGTGTTTTGCCGTCAAAAGATATCCCATGATCATTGTTATTCCTATTGGCAAACCCCGTATTTAATTTCTCAAGTTCCCCACCTTCAATGGGTATTTTATATAAGGATCCTTCCATATTAAAAAGCAATTTCTTGCCATCGGGCATCCAGTTAGGGGCTTCAAAGCGATCCGGCTTTTCATAGATAACCTTTCTTTTACCATTGAAAACGTTCATAGTTTCCAACCGGCATCCCAGGTATCCCTGTCTTCCTGCATTGTAATTGTCAGGTGCAGGCTTGTCAATACGTACATTCCATACTTTCGCGCTTTCGATAACTTCCGTATTGTGCGAACAAATAAACAGGCCTGCCAGTACTTCCTCAGGCATGTTTGGAAATGTATGTGACCCAATAACCTGAAGAGGCTCCCCTAAATGAGCTGCACGCATTATGATAGTGTTGCCTGTCCTTTCAAGTTGCAATATTTTGTAGTTATGTTTTTTGCTGAATATCTGGTCTTCGGGATCGCGCATGGAAGCGCCTTTAATTTCCCTCCACTGAAGCAATGTTAACCCATCTCCATGAAGTGTAGCACTGGCGTGCGCAGAATTGGCGTCAATTGACTCCCGGACCATCCATCCAATTTTTCTGTGGGGGTCAGTACCTTTGCCCACAAATTCGAAATTTGCAGTGATGGTAAAGTTTCCTTTTATCTTGTTGAACGTGTAGTTGAATTCGTCTTTGTCGAACCAGATATTATACCCTGATCCTTTTATTACATATTCCTGATGCTGTTCGTCATAACTGGCACTTCCGGAAATTTCAGGCTTTCCTATGTCTGAATTATTTTGAAAATATCCGATTGGTTGGGGCTGTGCCACGCAGGTGAATATTTTGGTGAATGATAAAATTATAATTAAGTATTTCATGGTGCAGGTATTTACAAAATGTAGATTTAAATCAAGGATACACTGGAAAAGTGTAAATCCAAAAATCACAATAAAAGTAATTCAGAAGGAATTAATTTTTTATCAAAAACGGGGATTTTTTAAAATAATTTAGTCCCATAATGATTAATTATAGATTCTGATGTAACTTTTTGGATCAATTTGAAATTAAAATTCACTCAATGAAGAAGCTAATATTTATTTTATTAACTGTGTTTTCAGTAACTGCTACAAAGGCTCAGAGCGGTAAGGTGTATGATAACCTTGCCATGACAAGTAAAATCCTAAAAGGGGAACGAAAATATGCAATTTACCTGCCACCTGATTATGAAACATCGCAGCGTAGTTACCCTGTTCTCTACCTTTTGCATGGAGCGGGTGATGATCAAACAGGTTGGGTGCAATTTGGGGAAATCTTACGTATTGCCGATAACGCGATCAAGGAGGGCAATGCTACTCCAATGATCATTGTGATGCCCGATGCAAATACCGGGCAGCGGGGTTATTATAATTCAATTAAAGGAGATTGGCGATACGAGGACTTTTTCTTTGAAGAATTAATGCCTTTTGTTGAAAAGAAATATCGAATCAAAGGGGAGAAACGCTACCGTGCAGTTGCCGGACTGTCTATGGGAGGTGGTGGATCGTTTATGTACGCATTACATCATCCCGAACTATTTTCTTCGGCTTGTCCGTTAAGTGCTTATGTGGGACCCTTAACTCTTGATGATCTTCGCAAATCCATGGAAAGGCGGGGGATTACAAATGTATCGGATCAGCAGGTGAAGTCATATTTCGAACAACATAATGCCGTAAACCTTGTTAATAGTATTCCTGAGAAGCAAACAAAGGCGGTCCGATGGTATATTGACTGCGGTGATGATGATTTTCTTTACGAAGGAAATTCGCTTGTGCATATTGCCATGCGTAAAAAGGAAATTCCACATGAATTCCGGATCCGCGACGGTGGACATTCCTGGACATACTGGAGGGAATCGCTGCCATCGGTTCTTTCATTCATTTCCGATGCATTTCACCAATATTAACAAACGGACTACTTTTCAGTATACTCGTCTCCATAATACTTACTTGTAATTCGTGTATGAAAGGTCTCAGCCTCGATGGGCCCATATTTTGGTTCGCCACAGCAGGGGAGTACTTCCAAAATTTCCTTTTCCCATACATATACTGCTGTAGGGTAAGTAATCCGGGGTTTTCCATAGAGCTCGCTACCGATAGGTTTACTTACGCGGTGTGTTGTACTGGGGAGTCGATCATTGGTAATGCGCTGCATGTAGTCACCTGTGTTGAGAATAATTGACCCTTTGGGTGGATTTAATCGGATCCACTTCATGTTTTTCCTGTTAAGGACTTGTAAGCCATCTACGGATGTTGCCGGAAGGATTGTAAACAAGTCCACATCTTCGTGACCCAACATCCGGCCCGCACCCGATTGAATGTCTTCCTCGTTGAGTGGAGGATAATAGTTGAGGCGGAAGCCGAAATTGGTACCGGTGAGTTTTGAATCATACAAATGGGGATCGCAACCCAGGTAGTCCAAAATACTTTGCATAATTGGTAAAAATAATTTCTCATGCCCGATAATCATTTTTCTGAAATAGATTTCGTACTTCTCATCGGGCCAAAATATTGTGGAATCAAAATTTCCATTGTTATCCAGGTCAAAAGCCCTGCGGCAAAAAACCCAACCTTCCACAAGATCAGGGTGTATGATTGTGGTTTCCTTCATGGGGAAATATCCCTGGTTAACAGATCCCTGGCGTTGGGCATAATATTTCATACGGACATCCTGAGTAACCTTTTCAAATAACTCGATGACCATTTCATCCGCTTCCTGATAAATCCGGGGATCAATACCATGTCCTTCAAGGATAACAAACCCGATGTCTTCCATTGCTGTTCCGATTTGATCTGCAAATGATTTTTTGCCCTCATCACCCCCATTAAAAAACAGGTCAATATTGCACGTTTTAATTTCAAAATCATCATCGAACTGGTCTTCGTCAACATTCTCTGCAAGGTGGTAGGCCTGATCCTTGTTTACCTGTTCGTACTTTTTGTATTCCTGGTTGATGGCTTCAATGCCATGTATTTTTTTTGAATTATCCATAATTTTGATCCTTTTCAATCATTAACCCAGGTTGTCAGCCCATTAAATAACCTATCAATATAAGAAATAGTACAATAGGTACCACCCACTTTGTCCAGAGATAGTAAGCTTTACCAATAAACAGGGAGTCATTTCCAAAGATTTGATTTAATACCTTTGATTTACTTAGTCCCCAGGTAAACCCAATGATGGCCAGCAGGCCTCCGAATGTTTGCATTCCGGAACCAAAGATCATATCAAGATATCCGATGACCTCGGGGTAAAATGCACTGGGGGCAATCAGAATAACTTCAATACCGCCCAGTATCAAAATTGATTTTTTGCGAGAAGATTTCAACAACCCTAATTCTTCAATGCTTCCGGCAATAACTTCAAGTGCCGCCAGGTTGGATAAAAATGCCACCATGGTAAGGCCAAAAAGGAACACTCCGCCAAACCATCTCCCCAAAGGCATCAGTTTGAACAATTCGGGAAAAACATTAAATATCAAACCAGGACCGGATGCCATATCCAGCTGGAAGAACAGCACGGCAGGTACAATAAATAAAGACGCCATGATTGCAGCCCCCATATCACCAAAAGTGGTTAGAAATGCGCTGGTTGTAATATTCTGGTTGCTTTTCATATAACTTCCATACATCAGCATAAATGTGCCTCCCAGTCCCAGGGAGAAAAATGACTGACCGAGGGCAGCATAAATCATGGTTCTGTTAATTTTTGAAAAATCAGGCTGCATGAAATCTATGAGATAAGCTGTAGTGCCGTGAATCGAGGCTACATAAAAAATAAGTATTAATAAAATGACGATAAAAAACGGGACAAATAATTTGCTGGTATTTGCAATGCCTTTGTTTAATCCCTTGCTAATGATCCACAAACTTAAAAGAAGGATACCTGCTGTAATGGAATATTGTAGAAGGCCGTTGTTGAGCAGCTCATGATAAATTGTAATATTATTTTGTTCAAAACCGTAACCTAATGAATAAAATGATGAGAATGCAACGTTAGAAATAACTACCAGGTAATAGGAGTCGGCAATCAACACCGTTATCAGCAATAATGCTCCAACCGCTTTTCCTACGCGGTTACCAAATACAAGGTAAAAAGCACCTAAAGGCCCTTTGCGTGTTTCCCTGCCCAAAGCCCATTCTGCCATGAGGGCAGGAACTGCAAATAACATTGTAAACAGGATATAAATGATCAGAAAAGTGCTTCCTCCATACTGCCCCATCATGTATGGAAACCGCCAGACGTTTCCCAAACCTACCGATACACCTATCATGGTGACAATGGTAGCAAATCGGGATTGAAATAGTGGACGCAGGGCCATGCAGTTCAGTAATTTTAGTAATATAAATACAAAAAATCAGTATTCCACCACTTCAACTGGTTTCTAATGTGCTTGAACGATTACCTATTAGCAAATGTTAAAACACATAATGAAAGATAAGCTTAATTTTACAAATGCTTTAATGCTTACCATATTGGTGATATTGCCTTTTACACAACTCAAGGCACAACCAAAGATTCGACTTGAACAACCGGCAATATATTATGGTTTTACTTTGGGAACCGGGTTTGACAATGAAAAGTATTCTTTACGAATGGTACTGCTAAATATCCCTTTTGATTTAGGAGTCAAAAAAAATAGATTTATTCAGACCCAACTTATAATTGAACCGCAGTATAACCGTGTACAAACTGCAGGAAGCAGGAAGTGGAGCAATTTTGAATATGGGCTGAATACCGGATTTCGGTTCTTACACAAAACCAGGCTACTCGATGCCTATTTTCAGTTGAGCACGGGGCCACATTATATTTCGGCAGATTTCAGAAATGGAGAAAGTAATCTGATGCAGCGCGGTAGTTTTATTTTTTCAAACAATTTCGTGTGGGGTTTTCGCAAACGGGTAGGTGTAATTAATATACATTCAGAAATACGTTTACGCCATATTTCAAACGCTAATCTAAAACAACCCAACAGTGGGATTAATAATATTATAGAATTAACCATTTAAGTTTTATTAGTAAACGAATGTCAGGTGACTATCCATTTTTATCCTTTCTTTCTTCTTTCTTTCAATGAGACCACAAACAGTCCATAGGGCAGATATCCCCCAACATCCCCCTTAATCCCCCTTTATTAAGGGGGAATATTGAAACTGAAAATTTACATTTTTGTCAATTTGCATGAATTTTAGTCCTATTCCCCCTTGTCAAAGCCTGCCCGGCATCAACTTAGAAAGACCTGGATGTTAACACTGGAATTAGGATTGGACCCCGTAAACCTGATGATGTTAATTTAATTTGGCTGAAGTCCCCCTTCACATAGATGTTCAGCATGAAAACTATAAGCCAGTTAAAGGGGG
>CAZONK010000155.1:0-8298 GCA_964581095.1 uncultured Roseivirgaceae bacterium | reverse complement strand
ACTCTACGGATGATGAAGTTCTAAGTATGATCCGTACTGAAATTGATGATGCAATTGATCGGTCGTTTAATATTCTAAGAACCAGAATTGACCGTTTTGGAACTTCCCAGCCAAATATTCAGCGACTGGAAGGTACGGGAAGAATCCAGGTAGAGATACCTGGAGCTGATAATCCGGAGCGTGTAAGAAACCTTCTTCAAAATGTTGCAAAACTGGAATTTTTTGAAGTTGCCGAACCAAACGAGGTTAACAATACATTGCTTGCAATAAACGATACCTGGACACAACTGCAGAAAGCAAGGATACCTGTAGATTTAGCAGGATCATCGGATGATACCGAGGCAGAAGTTTCAGGATTAGAAAGTCTAACCGCTGAAAGTACTGAAAATGTCCAGGACGATGCGACAGACCAGGCTGATGACCTTGCTGCACAACTTGGTGCCTCTGACAGTACTTCCGATACTGGTAACCTGGACTCACTTTTGCAATCCCAGGTATCTCCTCTTTTTGCTTATACCCGAAGTCAATGGCCTCTGCTATATGATGTGAAAGACACCTCGAAAGTAATTCGTATGTTTCGTCAACAGGAGATTGCCCAGTTGATACCGAGGACAATAAAAATTGCATGGGATATTAAGCCTATTATAGATGAAGCTACGGGAGACGAATTGCTTACACTGCATTTTTTGAAAGTAGCACGTGGTGGCAAAGCCTCACTTGAAGGGGATGTAATTACTGACGCAAGACAATCAGTAGATCAATATGGGAAGCCGGCGGTTTCTATGCAAATGAATGCAATTGGTGCCAAACGGTGGAAAAAAATGACAGGTGAGAATGTAGGCAGAAGGATTGCCATAGTTCTTGATGCGTATGTTTACTCTGCACCGAATGTAAATGGTGAAATTCCAAATGGTAATTCTGAAATTTCAGGAAACTTTACTTTGGATGAAGCAAAAGACCTGGCAAATGTGCTAAAAGCAGGCAGTTTGCCAGCCCCTACACGTATTGTTCAGGAAGCAATAATTGGTCCCACTCTGGGTAAAGAAGCACAAAAGCAAGGTGTGGTCTCTATTCTTAGCGGGTTGTTTATTGTCACCCTGTTTATGGTAGCATATTATTCCAAGGGTGGATTTGTCGCCAATTTCGCCCTGGTCTTCAATATCTTTTTTATCATGGGTATTCTTGCCCAGTTAAATGCAGCTCTTACATTACCGGGTATTGCAGGAATTGTACTAACAATTGGTATGTCGATTGATGCTAACGTGCTCATTTTTGAACGTATAAGGGAAGAAATGCGTCGGGGTGTTCAGCTTAAGGAAGCCATATCGCTTGGTTATAAGAAAGCCCATTCGTCTATTATTGATGCGAATGTTACCACTTTCCTCACGGCAGTTATTCTTTATTCGCTTGGCCAGGGACCGGTAAAAGGCTTTGCCGTTACGCTAATGATTGGTATAGCTTCTTCATTTTTCTCGGCTGTATATATTACCAGGGTGATCATTGAGCAAATGACCCGAAAAGGAGATAAAAGTAATTTCAAATTCAAGACAGGACTTTCAGCAGGACTGTTGTCAGAAATGGGAATTGACTTTATGATTAAGCGTTATCGTGCTTACATATTTTCAGCGATCTTCATTGCCATAGGTATGGTATTGATTTCAATCAATGGTCTCAACCTGGGCGTTGATTTTAAAGGTGGCCGCTCTTATGTTGTAAGTTTTGGGGAACCAGTAGTGGCTTCAACGCTTAAAACAGAGCTTACGAAAGAGTTTGAAGGAGCTGGAACTGAAGTGAAAACTTTTGGCTCAAATAGCATCGTAAAAATTACAACCAGTTACAAAGTTGAGGATGAATCTGATGAAGCAGACCTGGCTGTAGTAAACGCGCTTGTGGAGGGAGTTAATATCGTTACGGGCAAAACATTCATTGAAGGGGATAAAGAAGTAGATGTAAATCAATTTACTATTTCAAGCTCTGAAAAAGTAGGAGCAACAATTGCTGATGATATAAAAAATGCATCGATAAAGTCTATCGCCTTTTCTTTGATTATAATATTCCTGTATATTTTGGTCAGGTTTAGGAAGTGGCAATTTGGCCTGGGAGCAATTGTTGCATTGTTTCATGATACATTGTTTGTTCTATCAGCTTTTGCCATGGCAGCAGTTTTTGGATTTTCGTTTGAAATCGACCAGGTGTTTATTGCCGCGATGCTTACAATAATTGGATATTCTATAAATGATACAGTAATTGTTTTTGATAGAATTCGAGAAAACCTTAGTCTTAAAACGAGCGATGATCATTCAACTGTTTTTAATGCTGCAATCAACAGTACACTTAACAGAACGGTTGTTACTTCATTAACAACATTGATTGTTGTTCTTGTACTCCTGATATTTGGAGGGGCTGTACTTCGTGGATTTTCTTTTGCCTTGTTTATAGGGGTGATGATCGGGACATATTCTTCCATTTTCATTGCAACACCTGTTGTGATAGATCTTGAAAAAAAGAAGAAAATTGTTCAGCACCACCATGAACCTGCTAAACACACGAAGCATAAACAAGTTGCAGCAACTGTCTAGAAGGTACTTTTTAATCAAAAATTCAAGGGCCCGATTCAATGATTTTGAGTCGGGCCCTTGCTTTCAATCGAGTTTATGATTTTATAACTTTTTAATTTTGATATTTCGAAACATCATAAGGTGACCATGGTCTTGTAAACCGATGTGTCCTGATTTGGTCCTTCCAAAATCCGGGTAGTCCTTAAACTTACTGTTTGCTACCATTTCTTCCCATTCAGGCGATTCAAATTCATACGAAACTGTCATTTTACCATTGAGCCAGTGCTCAACTTTGTTATTGTCAACAATAATTTTGCCCTCGTTCCATTCTCCAAGAGGTTTCAGTATTTTATCTTCTGGTGCAGATTGCAGGTCATAGTTTTCTGCGGTGAGGTGTGTTTTTACTTCTTCCATTCCACTCATATCAATGTATGCCTGGTCATCCAGTACCTGGTATTCCGGAGCATTATACCAGATGGGTTCGCCCTCTTTCTCTATTACTCTGTATAGTACACCACTATTCCCTTCAGCTGTAACAAAGAATTCAAACTTCAGCTCGAAGTTCTCAAACTTTGCGTTTGTGATCACATCCCCTCCAAATCCCTCTTCTTCTGTGCCGGAGTGTTCTACAGCAAGTGCTCCATCGCGTATATGCCATCCATTTGTTGGAAATGTCTCCTTATTATATCCTCTCCATCCGTTCGTTGTTTCTCCATCAAACAATAGAATCCATCCTTCTCCAGCTTCTTTTTCTGTCAGTACATTTATTTTGTCGCTACTTGTCAATTCTGCAGCTTCGTCACTTGCATATTCAGTATTTTCGGAAGTCCCACCACATGACACTAGTGCAAATGCAATAACGGGTATCAGTAATTTATTTTTTAGGCTTTTCATAGTCATAGTTATTAAAATATTTGGTTGTTAACTTCAGGTTCTTTGGATCCCGGTAAAATTGCCATTTACCGTACAAACCGGCTTCTTGCATAGTTTTTATTTTTCATTTTTGGAAATTATTTTTATTGAACCTCTATTTAGTCAGGATAATTGAAATATTCAAATGATTTTTGATTCACGGTGATTAATATTTTCTCCAGAAGTTGGGATTTAGCAACATAAGAACTGTAAATATTTCTAATCTGCCTACCAGCATGAGGAAAGCAAGTAACCATTTCCCGGTTGGAGGAACATGGTAAAAGTTATACGCAGGCCCAACTGATCCAAGACCCGGGCCAATATTCCCAATTGCTGTAGCCGAGGCACCAACGGCTGATTCGAAATCGAGCCCGATCCAGGTAAGTAATATACTTCCTATTGAGAAAATTGTGAGGTACAACATCATAAATGCAAGAACATGAAAAGTTGTATCCTGCGTAATCGCCTTTCCATTTAATCTTACAGGAATTACGGCGGAGGGATGCAACTGACGCTTCAACTCCAGAAAACTATTTTTAAACAATATAAGGTGCCGAACAATTTTGACTCCTCCGGCCGTAGAACCGGCTGAAGCACCAATAAACATTAGTGCAAAAAACATCATGGTCAAAAATGGGCTCCAGGATGTATAGTCGGTGGTAGCATATCCGGTCGTTGTAATAACAGAAACAACCTGAAACAAACTATCACGGAAAGATTTTTCAGTACCTAAGTCGGTTACCAGGTAAACGGTGATAGCTACAACAATAGAAACAATAATTGATGAAACCAGGTAAACCCTGAATTCCTCGTTGTTCCATACTTTTCGGACCTTACCTTTGAAAATAAAATAACTAAGTGTAAAACTTACACCTGCAAAAAACATGAAAAGTGTAATTACGTAATGAATATACTTAGAATCAAAATGAGCAATACTTGCATTTTTTGTAGAAAAACCACCGGTGGCCATCGTTGTTAATGAATGATTTATTGAATCGTAGAAACTCATACCCCCGAGCATCAATAGTATCAACTCTGCGAGAGTAAATAATACATATATGAGCCACAGTCTTTTGGCTGTATCCTGGATTCGCGGTTTTAGTTTATCGGGGGAAATACCCGGAGCTTCAGCAACAAATAATTTCATTCCGCCAATTCCTAAAAGAGGTAAAATAGCAACTGCAAGAACAATGATGCCCATGCCCCCCATCCACTGGGTCAATGACCGCCAAAACAAAATCCCTTTGGGAAGTGATTCAATATCGGTTAATATACTTGCACCTGTAGTTGTATAACCTGAAATGGTTTCGAAAAAGGCATTTGTAAAGTCAGGAATAGCACCGGATAAAATGTAGGGGAGTGTTCCGAAGAGGGAAAGTACCAACCATCCCGCGGTTACAATCAGATATCCATCGCGTTTTTGCAGATCATTGGCTTCTTTTCCCCGCGTAATAAATCGTACAGAGACTCCAATAGCCAAATTAATCGCCGCTGAAAAGAAAATAGGAACCCACTCCTCTCCATAATAAAGAGAAAAAGGGATCGATAATAGCATAAAGGCCCCATTTATAATCAGGAGGATACTGAGTATTCCAAAAATTGCTTTGAAATTATGCCTCATTAAAAAAACTCCTCTACATCGTGAATACATTCAGGTTTGCAGAGAACAACAGCCCTGTCTTTGGGCCTGAACTGAAAATCTCCATATGGAATCAATCCCTCTCCTTTTCTAATTACTCCACCAATGATGGCACTCTTAGGAAAATTAAGATCTTTCAGCAAATTCATAGTGATTTTTGACTCAACTTTCACAATAAATTCAAGCACCTCGGCATCTACACCATGAATGGAGGTAATTGAAATGATATCACCTTTTCTTATTGAACGAAATATAAAGTTCGCGGCGATCAATTTCTTATTTATCATGGTATCCACACCAAGATTCTGCGATAAATGGATGTAGTCAATGTTTTCTACCAGGGCAATCGTTTTTTTTACGCCCTTTTCTTTTGCAACAAGGCATGAAATGATATTCGTTTCGGAGTTTCCGGTAACGGCTATAAAAGCATCCATTTCATCAATCCCATTTTCTTTCAGAAAATCAAGGTCCCTGCCATCACCATTAATTACCATTACATTTGGTAGTTGATCTGCAAGTTCGAAGCATTTATCCCGATCTTGTTCGATTAGCTTCACTTTAAATTTCTTGCCTAATGATTTGGCTGAATGGTAACCGATTTTACTTCCGCCAAGGACCATCATTCTTTTAAAGGTATGCCGGTCAGGAACATCTCCCGATAGCTGAAGGAGTTTATTGGTACCTTCTGGCAATGTAACAAAATATGCATGGTCCCCGGTTTGAAACCTGCTTTCACCATTTGGTATAATGGTCAGGGTATCACGAAGCAGGGCTACATTCACAAAACTGTTTTCACCGGAAACCTGGTTTATATCTTTTAATATTTTATTATTGAATTTGCTATCCTCATCAATTGTGGTACCTACCAACGATAATTTCCCATTGTCAAAATCAAATATGTCTGTCGCGGCAGTTTCGCGCATTAACCGTTTAATTTCCCTTGCTGCAAGTGATTCCGGTGAAATGATTTCATCTATTCCAAGATCCCTCAGGTTCAAGATGTCCTTGTTTGTAAGATATTCTGTATTCTGGATTCTTGCTACTGTTTTTTTTGTTCCCAATTTCCGGGCAAAAATTGCAGTTGAAATATTCGTTTCTTCTCTTTGGGTAACGGCAATAAGCATATCAGCTTTATCTACACCGGCTTCTTTAAGCACTCTGTAGGACGTAGAGCTTCCCTTAATTATTGCTACATCATAATGGGAGTTTGCATAGTCAAGCTTCGACTGGTTAAGATCAATAAGGGTTATGTCGTGTTCTTCAATCGCGAGTAATTTTACCAGATGAATTCCAACATCACCGGCCCCAGAAATAATAATCCTCATGAAAACAAGGTTTTATCCACTGCAAGATCTCTAAAAGATATTACTGAGGCCAATATTAGCTATGATTAGGGCATTAATCAAATTTATAGAAGACTTATTAGATAGTGGTAAATAGGCAATTCACCTATCTGTCAAAATAGGTAATTCTGTCAGTTTTCCATGCTATTGTGACACTACCTTTGAAGTATTAATTATAAAAGTGGCAGGATAAAAGATTTTGCATAGAATTTGAGGGGAGATATAAAGGAACACTTGGAATGGTTTACTGAATGTTCAAATGGGTTGGATTGTGTGTTGGTTTAATGAACATTCAATTTCAGTAGCGTTGTACTGTGAAGTTGGTACTGAAAACCATTTGGTTAGATAGGCTAGGCTGAGTTGGGAAGCAAGTACCTTTATATATGGAGTGTTCTGAAGCTGCATTTGCAGCTTCAGGGCCGAGGGGAAGATTACAAACAAATTATTAAACCAGAATTATGATACAGTTCGAAAATCTTAAAAGTGGAGAAGAAATATCCAAGTCATATAAAGAATTGGTACTTGAATATTTACAAAGTCCTTTAAGCGAGGAAAAAGGAGGTTTCGTTCTCAATATGATGATATTTTTAGATCACATGAGTAGAAAAACAGGTTTTAAGTTTCAAAAGATTACTGATAAGGATTGGTATGCTTTGCATGCATTAAATGGTGAAATGGCACCTGGGGTAACATATGCAGAAAACGAAGAAAAAGCTGCCTGATCGGAGATTATTGATTTCCTTTTTTCATATCTAATTTAATTGATAATTCTTCCAGCTGCGAATCATCAATTTTCGATGGTGAATCAATCATTACATCACGTCCGGAATTGTTTTTTGGAAATGCGATGTAATCGCGGATCGAATCAGATCCTCCGAATAATGCACATAAACGATCGAAACCAAAAGCAATACCACCATGTGGAGGAGCGCCATATTTAAAAGCATTGAGTAAAAATCCAAATTGATTTTGAGCTTCCTCCGGTGAAAAACCCAGGGCATTGAACATTTGCTTTTGAATCCCGCTGTCGTGTATTCTAATCGAACCTCCACCTATTTCCACACCATTGATCACAAGGTCGTACGCATTTGCTTTTACACCGGCAGGGTCAGATTTAAGCTTTTCTAAATCTTCTGTTTTTGCTGAGGTAAAGGGGTGGTGCATAGCATGGAACCTGCCAGAATCCTCATCCCATTCAAGTAATGGAAAATCAACGACCCACAAGGGTTTGAAGACCTCCTGAGGCCTGAGATTCAGCAGATCTCCCATATGCAATCTTAACGTTGAGAGTGCCGACCGGGTCGGATTGGTGTCACCGGCGAGAATCAGAAGTAAGTCACCCGGGTTTGCATCAAATTTTTCAGCCCATTCCCTCAACTGTTCCTGTGAGAAAAATTTATCTACTGAAGACTTGAAACTTCCATCCTCATTCACTTTTACATAAACTAAACCTTTGGCTCCAACTTGTGGTTTACGCACAAAATCAGTGAGTGCATCGAGTTGCTTTCTGGAATATCCCGCACAACCTGATGCGTTTACACCTACTACTAATTCTGAATTATCAAATACCCCAAACCCTTTTCCTTTAGCCAAATCATTTAATTCAGTGAAAGTCATTTCAAACCTGATGTCCGGTTTATCAGAGCCATATTTTTCAAGGGCCTTGTCGTACAACATTATCGGGAACTCTGAAATTTCCATTCCCAGAACATTTTTGAATAAATGCTGTACTAAACCCTGGAAAACCTTTATTACATCATCGCGGGTAACGAATGACATTTCACAGTCGATTTGATAAAACTCGCAAGAATGCCTATCTGCTCTAGGGTCTTCATCACGAAAACAT
>CAZONK010000154.1:0-8309 GCA_964581095.1 uncultured Roseivirgaceae bacterium | reverse complement strand
CCCAGGCGGTTACCGTAGTGGTGCCTGTTACCCCGGCATCGGCTTTAAGCCAGAGTTTGAGTTCTGCCCCACCGGGGCCGACGGTATTTTGCACGGCCACGGCAAAGTAATCGCCATCGGTGAAGGATACCCCGGTAAAGGTGAGTACGCCACCGGTAATGGAAGCCCCTGTAGTATGTTCGGTTGCCCCTGAACTAAAATCGGTATCGGTATCTATTAATAAGGCATAGTCTGCGGCTGCCATGGCAGTGGGCAGGCCTAACCCGGGCACGGTTAAATCTATGGAGAAGGTTACATTGCCCGGTGTACCGGTCAGGTCGGTCCTCCAGATACGGTTGGTCCTTTTATCATAAGCTGCCGGTACGTTGGCGCTGGAACTGGTGGCACCATCATGTCCCCAGACGATATAGTCCAGGTCCGTTCCAAAAGCGCCGCCTTTATCTATGGTTACTGAACCGGTAGGGTTGATGCTCCTGGATTGTTGCTGGTCTAAGGCAGTATTGTCATCCCGGCCAATACCTGCTACATCGGTGGCATAACCTGAATTAGCAGCATAGCTCCATACTACACTACCATCGGAGGCAAAGTAGTCGCGCTCATCCTGCCCGCCGGTACTGCCATTATCAACACTGTTCTTGGTGATGCCGTATTTAATGGCCAGGTAAGATTGTATCTGCTCTTGTTCCAAAATTGAAGGTGTAGCGGTATAGACAATCAGTTCGGCTATCTCGCCATCAAAATAGTTACTGGCCGCTCCTTGCCATCTGCCACCAATGTAGAAGTTGCTGTTGTTGCCAACACCCGTATCATTATTATTATTGGAAAGCACAACAGCCCCATCCTTAGAGATGGCTTTTCTGGTACCGTTAGGGGTACTTGTGCCGGTACTTGTGCCCAGGGTCCAGATATTATAATCGCCCAATGTTCCTCCCCAGGCTCCATTCAGGCGGCCATTGGTGCCACTACCTAATTGAATATAGGCATTGGCATTGCTCCAAACATTTAAGCTGGCAAAAAACTCACTGGAAGCCAGGTTCTCGTTGAACACGGTATTGTTCTGTATCACATCCATCTGTGCCACATAATATACCCAGGCATCGGTATAGGAAGCCGCCCCAAGGATACCGTTGGTAATCTCTAAATACTCAGAGCTACCGCTTACAAAGTTTAAAGTCGGGTTAAAGTTTAGCTGATTGGTCAACAGGTCAGGGCCTGCACCGGCTGTGGCATCAAACCCGTTACCACTCTGGTCGGCCCAGGCGGTTACGGGAGCAGCCCCCGTTACCCCGGCATCGGCTTTGAGCCAGAGCTGTAAATTACCAGGTACATTTCCAGGAGACTGGGCATTTACTTTATTATAAGAAAATGCAATGAATAAAACCCAAACAGTGAAAATATAAAAAATTCTAGAATTCAAGGGGTATTTGATTTTTTCCAAATTCAGGTCAAAAGATACATACTCATTTTCCAAATTTATTAAAAAAGTGTCACTTTTATCTGGGGACAATTTTTTGTAGAACAAAATACTAAAATAAGAACAATGGTCTTCATATATGATTTTTCAGACTTAATTTTGAGCTACGGAAGAGTACAAGGCAGAAGGAACTGGGAACCATTGAAGAAGATAATTTTAATATTTACATTTTTAATACTCATCGCTAATTTTTCTTATGGGCAGCAAAAGTCAGACTCCACCAATAACTGGCACTTTCGTATAAGCCCCTACTTTTGGTTCATCGGATTTAATGGAACAATATACAAGCCACCAGCGCCAATCCAGACACCGATACCACCGCCACCCGAATATGAAATTGATATCGGGTTCAGAGACCTGAGCAGTTCTATCAAATATGCGATGATGCTTGCCGGAGAGTTCCGGACGAAAAATACAGTAACTATATTTAATTATTCAGGTTTAATCCTGGAGGGTGATATCGTTACCCCTGCGGACCTTATTCTTCAAAATGTTCGTGTTCGTCTCGATTACCATGCAGGGGATTTAACTACGGGTTACCGATTTGTGAAGTCGGGGAAGTGGGAGGTTGACGGACTCGCAGGAATAAAGTCTATTTATTTTGGTATCTCTGGCAATACTGACATTGCCGGTACTATACCGTTTGAAGGGGACCGGTACCGGTTTTGGGTGGATCCGATTGTAGGAGCAAGGGTCATTTATTCACCAATCAAAAAGCTTGAAATCATGATCTATGGTGATTTTGGAGGGTTTCTACGTGGATCAGAATCAAACAATCAATTCATTGGCGGAATTTCGTATTTTTTCACTGACACTTTCTTCACTTCTGTTGGATACAGAAACTGGCGCATTAAAGTTGACGAAAGTGAAGCCATTTTTAACGGGACAATCAAGGGTTGGCTGGTACGCATCGGGTTTCAATTTTGAGCTTTGCTGAACTTGTAATTGATCTGGATTCCCTGTTTACCTGTTCTTCTTTTTAAAACTTATTACTTCCTTATACATTTTGCCAAAAGCTTTGTCTTTTTTTCTTTTTTCAGCAGCAGTTTCCTGAAACTTTTGCCCTTCACGTTCGATTTTCATATAATTATCGAAAGCAGCTTCCTCAATACGACCATCCTCGATGGCATTGTTAATTGAACAACCCGGTTCATCCTGGTGTGTGCAATCTGCATATTTGCATTGATGGGCCAATTCCAGAATTTGCTCAAATGTGGATGCCTCTTCAGTTATTTGAGAGGTCATACCAATTTCACGCATTCCCGGCGTATCGATTATTATCCCTCCTCGGGGAAGGATAAATAGTTCACGATGGGATGTTGTATGTTTTCCTTTTCCGGTACTTTCGCTTATCTCTTTAGTGAGAAGAATTTCTTTTCCAATCAGATTGTTCAAAAGTGTAGATTTTCCAGCTCCTGACGAACCGATAACGCAATATGTAAATCCGGGTATTATTAGTTCTTCAATAGTTTCTAATCCTTCTTTTGTGGTATTGCTGAAATGAACAACCCTGAAATCCCCGGGTTTTGATTGGAGGATTTCAACCAATTCATTTTTTTTATCGGGTGAAACCAAATCTATTTTACTGATCAAAACAAGGGGAGTAATCCCTGAATTTTGAGTAATGGCCAGGTACCTGTCTAATCTGTTCAGGTTAAAATCATTCCCGGTTGCCATTACTATGAGGGCAATATCAATATTTGCGCCAATTATTTGTTCCTCGCCTGTTTTTCCCACCGCTTTGCGTGACAGAACGGATTTGCGAGGTAAAACCTTGTGGATGATTCCCATATCCTCAAATTCGTTCAAGACTACCCAATCTCCGACGGCTGGAAATTCAGCTTTTGATTGTGCAGAAAAACGCAGGTTACCGGTAATTTCTGCACTTTTCTCACCTTTTTCGGTACGGATAACATACCGTTCCTTATGCTCTGCTGTAACGCGCCCAACATCAAAAGATGTATCGATATTTTCCTTGTAGAACAACTCAATTTCAGATGTTATTCCTAATTTTTGAAGTTCAGGATTCATTTATTCCGGGAGTTTAAATGCGGGATTATAAATGAGCCCGAAAATATTACCCCACGGATCTTTTACAGCGGCAACCATCAATTCACCTCCAACATTCGTCGGCTCCTCATGAGGACTTGCACCAAGCTCAATCAGCCGTGCATACATTTTCTCTATTTCTTCCACCCCCCAGTAAGCGGAGACACCAGTATTCGAATTTGTTTCTTCGGATTCATCAGGTTGTAGTCCCAGCTCATAGCCACCAATATTGAATCCAACATAGAAGGGCTCATCAAAATAGGGATCTACTCCTAAAATTTCAGTGTACCATTTTTTTGCTTTGTCAATATCACCGACTTTATATGCTACAGTTCGCAGTCCTAAAAAATTTGAGTTCATCAATTGATAGCCTTAATTAGAATGGGATTGATGATAATTTCTCCTGGGAATATACGAATTTGATCAATATACGGGTGTTTTTTTCTGAAATTTTCAATGCAGGGGCTAAAATCATTCACCTCACCTTTTCATATCATGTTCCTGCTTGTTCAGATGATTCCTGTATAAATACACTTGTATATCGAAAATAGGAAACCGTGGAAACGATTGTTATGATTATAAGTGTATAATAAACGAAGGAAGGTACTGGCACGGGATCACCTGCCGCATACGAATGCAGACCCGATAAATAATAATTTACTCCGAAATACGTCATAATAATAGACCCAAACCCGATCAAGGCTGCAAAATTAAAAGCAAACAGGCCTTTCATCGAAGGGATGTAGCGCATATGCAGGATGAAGGTATAGACAAGTACAGAAACAAATGCCCATGTTTCTTTGGCATCCCATCCCCAGTACCGGCCCCAGGATTCGTTTGCCCAAACGCCTCCAAGGAAGGTGCCGATAGCAAGCATGAAAAGGCCAATTTGTAATGTGGTCTCAATAATGTATGTAATTTCAGTTACTGTTGGTTGAATGCGTTCCTGACTCTTCTTAGTAGTAATTATAATTACAATAAGGTTAAATATTCCAAGTAGTGCTCCAAGGGCAAGGAATCCATAACTTGCAGTAATCATGGAAACATGGATAGTTAACCAGTAGGATTTTAGAACGGGTACCAGGTTAGTGATTTCCGGATCCAGCCAGCTTAACCCGGCAACCCATAATATCAAGGCGGAAAGAATTGCGGTTATGGCAAGGGTAATGGGTGATTTTCTTACAAAGATAAATCCTGCCAGAACCGTTGCCCATGCAATATATATCATCGATTCATAGCCATTGCTCCAGGGAGCATGTCCTGAAATATACCACCTGACACCTAATCCAATTGTGTGAAATAGAAATAGAAGTGATAAAATAACTGTACCAACAATAATTGGAATCTTGAACTTACGAGAAGGTTTGAATACTCCGGTAAACAAGATGATGATTAGTATGAATCCAACCAGGCCGTAATATTTACTAAGCTTTGAGAATATATGGCTTTCATTGTATTTGATTTCCAGATCAATTTTAGATTGAGTGGGCGCAGCATCCTTTGCATATTTATCCTGGTATTTTTCCAGATAACTTAATGTTTCATTAGCGTTATCCCAATTATTTGATTTCAGTGCTTCCACTATAGAATTTATATAGAGTAAAATGTACTTTTTTACGAAAACATTGGCATCACCGAAATCCTTGTCCATAACGGATCGGGGTGATGTCCATTCATGACCAGGCTCATCTGGTTTGGGGTAAATTCTAAGGAAATCAGCTGCAAACATCATAAAAATGATATTCACCTTTTCATCAACTTTCATCACTTCTTTATCCAGTGTGCCTCTATAAGCAGGTTTTTTGCGACTTGCATCCTCTGCAAGTGATGTTATTTTGTACCCGTCGGCCCCATAGAAATCATCAAAAGAGGCATATTTTCCTTCAATTCCAAGAATGGTTTTGAGTTGGGGGTGCGAAATTTTTATTATGGGTACATTTTGCCATAATTCACCTTGCGCCATCATGCTCAATAGCATTTGTTCCGGGATAAGCCCAAATGGATTTTCCTTCCCTGTCACTTTTCTGATGAGTTCGCTGGTGAGTGTATTCATTGGTTCAATCCTGCCTGCGTAGTCCTGCACCAATAGTTTCCCAAACCGCTGGGCATGTGCTTTATCAATCACCTCGATACCTTCAGGAAGTTCCTGTGCCTTCAAACCTATGGGGAGGCTTAGCAACAATAATATCGCAATCGTAGCTGAGGCACGGGAGTTTTTAATTTTATCAAGCTTATCAGAAATGATCCGGATCCTGCTTTGTTTCATAAAAAACGTAAAAAGCATACCAAGGGCAAGCATTGAATAACCTAAATAGGTAACGATGGTACCCCATTTATCATGGTTCACTGATAAAATTGTTCCCAGTTCATCACGGTCGTAAGAACTCTGAAAGAATCGAAATCCCCTGTGATTCAGAACATTGTTCATAAATATTCGCCGGTCCTCTTCGATGTCGTATTCCTTATCAATCAGCGTGACTTCACTCGCATACGATGAAGGGCTGTTGGAACCGGGGTATCTGTCCAATTGAAAATCATTCAATTTCAATGTAAATGGAAGCGTGATGATTTTAGATCCATAGGATAACGAAACATCCAGTCCATTTAGTTTTAGAACTGCGGGCTGACCCAAACGTCCTTTTACTCCCCAGAGAACTACTTCATCTGACATCTCCCCGGAAGTAATTTCAGCAATTACAACATCCGGTGTTTCGGGAGACGGTTTTATAGAACCGGGGATAATAGTAATGAGGCCATTTTGTTTGTAGTCATTCATTACAAAGTTGAATCCGCCGATGTTGTAAAGTTTATTTAATTCTAAAGGATGCATTTCAAATGCTGCAAGTGTATCAAATTGCTGATCGGCCATCCGCATTGCAGAAACCGGAGCCGGGGCGGAAAAGTTTAGCCTCCCATCCATTTCAGAGATGTTTACAAAGCTGCTGTCCTGGTTGGCATCAAAGCTAAAAGTGTATCCCGCTACATTAATTTCCCTCGATTTTTTTATAAAAACAGTCTCCCGCCCCTGACTACCCGCAACAATCATCGACAGGGTAGGTGTTCCCGCCATATCCTCTTTGAGTATTTGTTCTGCGTTTGGGATGTAGTGTGTAATTTTTACTGAAACGGACTTTGAACCAATGTTTTCCCCAAATGAAGCGTTGGGTTTTGTCAGGCTTGAAAAAAGGACCTTTTTGTTAGTAATAATTTCGCTTTCACCATCATTTACCATAAGGTTGATGTATGTTGATTCTGAATATACTGTATTTGACGAGCTTCCTTCACGAATATGCAATACCCCCTCAAAGCTTACGTATCTTGTTAAACCAGCACCTATCAGTATAAATAGAAATGCAACATGAAAAACTAAGCTGGGCCATATCTCTTTCCTGAGCATATTCATTCTGAAAATATTAACTATGAGATTAGACGCGAGGTAAAATAGCAATAGTTCAAACCAAAGCGCCTTGTAAATCAGAACCTGGGCTGCAGAGGTTCCGTAGTCATTCTCAACAAATGTTGCAGCACCAATGGCGATAGCAAACACCAACGTGCCCGTACCCATCATTGACATCGAAAAAATCTTATTTATATATTTATTCATTTGGATTGGCGTGATTTGGACTTGCAAAAATACATCCCTAAAATGGATTGGGGAGCTATGATTTAAATATTTTATCTGAAAATCAGCAAAAGTGATGTCTTAAGATTCGTTTTGGTTTTAATTTCAACGAAAATGGGATTTGACAATTTTCAGTTTATCCTTTTCGGAAAAAAGTGCATCCCAATTCCAGAATACAACCCCTTCGGAGGGTGATTTAAGGGATTGTATAAGACATAGCTCAAATTCATCAACGGATAAAGTATCTGACAAGTAAGCGATTCCAACCTGGATGCTGGGAATGATTTTTGCATTCGAATTTTCAGAAATGTCTTTTACCACAGAATGTATCCATTCCGGTTTTTGTTTCACCATATGAGAATATGTCATCGGTGAGATGAAGTCGATTGATTTTGAGAGGGATTTAAAATCCTGCCCTACCACACTGTGGATAGCTCCATCAAAATCATCCTGCCGCCAGGGGACTGCATGCAGGTTGATGATTATTTCTTTATCAATGTTCTTTACTGATGTCACAATTTCTTCCACCATGGAAGTGACCAGGTTGCTTTTCCAGTCGATCCAGGTACGAAAGTGATTTTCTTTTATCCATGAATATTTCTCACCAGTTATTATACCTTCCGGAATATTGATTTTTGTGTCGTGCTGAAATGCAGAAATACACCGGTCATCAAAACAAGTATTTGGCAGCGAATCGAATGGGGTATCGGGATAAATCTTTTCCCAGTAAGCGAAATGCCTGATAAAATCGAGGCTGATGGCATCGGGATCATATTGCTGAACAAAATCAGTAATAAAATCGATTTTTGACCTGCGAAAAACTGAGTCGGAAGGGCATACGAATTTCACCCACTCTTTTTCGGCATGCATTCCATCCTGTGTAATTGAATACAGTGAAGGGTTTATCCCCAATTCATCGGGTGCGAAAAATATGGGTAGGATGGCAAAAGTTTTAATTGCATTTATTTTCGCAAGATTTCGAAATTCATCATTGGAAAGGAGGGTTGTACTTGCAAATACGGTGTTTACACCAACCTCTTTCCAGGTGGCAAATAATTCAGGAAAGTCTCCGTCATGTTCATAGATTTTAACGCCGATGATCTTTTTATTCGAAGTATAATTTTCGGCTGTGGAGCAAGCTGCCAGAAGATAAACTAAAAGCAG
>CAZONK010000153.1:0-8328 GCA_964581095.1 uncultured Roseivirgaceae bacterium | reverse complement strand
GTGGAAGAAGGCCATAAGTATTATTTCAGAAATATACTATGGACGGGCAACTATGTGTACAAAGACTTTACACTCAGTAACGCACTTGGTATCAATAAAGGTGATACATATGACCAGGAATTACTTGAAAAAAAGCTGAATTTCAATCCGCAGGGAACAGATATTTCAGGGCTTTATCTCGACAACGGTTACTTGTTTTTCAGGATCGATCCGATTGAATGGGTTGACGGGAATTCTATTGATATTGAAATGCGAATTTTTGAAGGATCGCAGGCTACCGTGCGAAAAGTGATCATAAACGGTAACGACCGTACCAATGACCATGTGATACTGAGGGAATTACGTACGATACCCGGGCAAAAATTCAGCAGGCAAAACCTGATCCGTGATAATCAGCAGCTGGCGCAGATGGGTTACTTCGATCCTGAACAAATCGACATCAAACCTGTGCCGAACCCACAAGACGGTACGGTGGACATGATTTACAACCTGGTGGAAAGACCAAGTGATCAGGTTGAGCTTTCAGGTGGCTGGGGTGGTTTTTATGGGTTTGTGGGTACCCTAGGGCTGAGTTTTAACAACTTTTCATTGCGTAACATACCTCATTTTGATAAATGGAGGCCACTACCCGTCGGTGACGGCCAAAAACTATCAATCAGAATGCAGGCTAACGGCAGAGCATTTCAAAATTATTCGCTCACATTTGTCGAGCCCTGGTTTGGGGGCAAAAAACCCAATTCCTTTTCAATCAGTCTGAATCATTCCCTGCAGCGAGATATTGATCCGTTTACGAAAGAAACACGCGGTACACTCACGGTTGATGCCCTCACCGTAGGTTTCGGTAAAAGGCTTAACTGGCCCGATAATTATTTTACCCTGAACGAAGCGGTTTCCTATACTATTTATGGCTTTCAAAACTGGACATTTAATGCGCTTGGTTTTCCTGACGGCAATGCGCGCAGCCTGACATTCACCACCACAATCGCCCGGAACAGTGTGGATAACCCCATGTATCCCCGGTCCGGATCGCTCGTACAGCTCTCACTTAGCCTAACCCCTCCGTATTCGCTCTGGAACAACCTGGATTATGATAACGCCACCAACTCAGAGCGGTTTGAATACGTTGAATATCACAAATGGATGCTTGACTTTAAGCACTATTTAGCCATTTTTGGAGACCTGGTGCTTGAGTCGCGGGCGCATTTTGGATTTATTGGCTCATACAGTGAAAATGCACCTGTGGGTCCTTTTGAACGCTTTTTCGTTGGAGGGGACGGATTAGCGGGAGGAATAAATTCCTGGTTGCTGGGCACGGATGTAATCGGACTGCGCGGATATGAAAATAATGTTTTAACGCCTCCAAATTACAATCTCAGCGCCACCCCGATTACACAGGGGATAATTGAAGGAGGTACGATCTATAATAAATTCTCACTCGAATTACGGTATCCGATCACTACAGGTCAGGCCGCAACCATTTATGTACTCGGATTTGCTGAAGCCGGAAACAACTGGAACAACTGGGCGTACTTCGATCCATTCAATCTGTACCGGTCTGCCGGTTTCGGCGCCCGCATTTTTATGCCTGCATTCGGCCTTATCGGGCTAAACTGGGCTTATGGATTCGATACCGTTCCCCGAAGAAATGATGTCAGTGGATCACAATTCCATTTTACTATTGGCCAACAGCTCAGATAATGAAATTTAAATTTTTGGTATCTTTTTTGTTTGTAATAATTAGTTTTCCGTCTTTAGCGCAAAAATTTGGCTATGTGGATACAGATTATATACTCAGCCGCATGCCCGAATATAAGGAAGCACAGGCGGAAATAGACAAATTGTCAATCGCCTGGCAACAAGAGATTCAGGAAATGCGTAAGGAGATTGACGCCATGTACAGTGAACTCCAGGCGGAGGAGGTTCTTCTGACAAAAGACATGAAAGATGAAAGGTATAAGGCAATACGCAAAAAGGAAAATGAAGTAAAGGAATATCAAAAGAAGATATTTGGATTTGATGGCCTTTTCTTCCTTAAAAAGAAAGAATTGATTAAGCCGGTTCAGGATAAGGTTTTTGAATCAGTTGAAAAAGTTTGCAAGGAACACCGGCTTGCCATTATGTTTGATAAAGCCGGCGAATTAGTAATGATTTACACCGATCCGATACATGATTATACGGATTATGTACTGGATGAATTAGATTTGGGCGATCCAAACGATAAGATCAATTAAGTGAAAACAGTTACGATTAAATATTAAAGAAAGAAACAATGAAAAAAATAGTACCAGGTATGTTCGTCATCGCAATAATGATGGCCGGCATTAATGTTGCGAAAGCACAACAAAAAATCGGGCACGTGGATATACAGTATGTATTGACAACGCTGCCGGAGTACAAGGAAGTGGAATCCCAGCTTAAAACGCTTGAAACGCAACTATTAAAGCAAAGTCAGGCTAAAGAACAGGAATTTCAGGAAAAGTACCAGGAATACCTGCAAACAAGTCAGAATATGGCCGATGTGGTACGTCAGGACAAAGAAAAAGAGCTCTCTCAACTTCAGCAAAGCTATCAGGAGTTTCAACAAAATGCGCAGACATCACTGCAACAGAAAAGTACTGAATTGCTGAATCCATTGTACAAAAAAATCGGAGATGCCATCGAACAGGTAGCACAGGAAAACGGGTATTCGCATATTCTGAACGTAGGTGTGGCTCAACTTGATATCGTCATTTACGGCAACGATAATTTTGATGTTTCCAACCTGGTATTGAAAAAACTGGGCATCGACCCGCCAACTAATTAATGCTGAAAAAGCATTCATTTTCCGGGATTACCGGATAGTTGGACAGTCGTAATATCCATGTATGAGTGTATATGGTCTTCCAGTGTAATTTTACTGTGAAGCAACTAAAAGTAATAAAGGAGGTATTCTATAACCTCTTTTTTATTTTAGGATTATGATCAGACCGCAAGCCCTGACCTTTGAAGATTGTATCCGAATCGTAGCCCCTGCAGGTGTGTTGAAAGCGGGCGATCTTGACAATGCCACACATATTCTTCAACATTGGGGCCTGAAGGTTGAAACGGGAACCCATGTTTTCGACTCCCACGGTTTTTTTTCATCTACTGAAAGTGGACGATTAGCTGACTTTCAGAATGCCCTTGATGACGATTTAGTCAGAGCCATATTCTGCGCTCGCGGAGGATTTGGGACAGGAAAAATTCTCGATAAAATAGATTTCAGGAACTTTCTTACAAATCCCAAATGGATCATAGGCTTCAGCGACATCACCCTTTTGCACCTGAAACTTCATTCGATTGGAGCAATGAGTATTCATGGTATGGTGGCGCGTCAATTGGGAGGTTCGGTAGATGACGAATCTGCAGAAAGCCTGAAAAAAATATTGATTGGCAAAGAAAACATTGTTTACCGTATCGGGCCCTCCTATCTGAATTCTACGGGAAAAGTGAGGGCGCCGATTGTTGGAGGGAACCTGACACTGCTGTGTAACAACGTAGGCACTTCCTCCGATATATCATTCGATGGGAAAATATTGTTTGTGGAAGATATTAACGAATCCTATTACGCCATCGACAGGCACTTTAATCAACTTGCCCGGAGCGGTAAACTGGATGATCTTGCAGGGCTGATTGCAGGTGAGTTTACCGGCTCGAAAGACACTGAACCGCCTTATTATAAGACGGTTTATGAAATCATACGGGAATATACGGCATCAGGGCAATACCCGGTTTGTTATGGCTTTCCTCTCGGCCATGGCAGCCGTAATCTTTCCATCCCTTTTTCGGCAGACTGCATCCTTGATGTGCAAAAAAGAGGCGTCCGGATTGAGTTTATGCTAGGTTAAGTTGAATCAGGCAGATATGGAATTGAGGCAGCCGTGTAAACTCCATGGCTTACATGAGACCGCTAAGACTTTGGGTTCTCTGGGTAACTCTTTGCGCTCATTGCGGTTAATAAAATAAAAATTCTGTTGGCGAACAAAAGAGACATACCATACAGATGGCCCGGCGTCATTTTCCGGTTTTTGTCACCTAGACACCCCGAGTGATTTTAATGAATTTTTTGGAGCAATTTAGTTTGTGGTCATGATGTTAATAATCTTTAACGTAAATGCCCTTGCAGCCTGAACACCAACCTTAAATTGCCACTTAAACAGAGCTCACGTTAATATTTAAAGCCAAAGGCAATACCAATATTAATTCGCCAATTTTGATCACCAATGAATTGAATATAAGAATAGTTAATATCGTATTTAAATAGATTATCACTAATTACGTAAATTGGATTCAAAGAAATACGGATCATTTTATTTGACCATTCTTTTCTATAGGCCAGTCTTGAAACTAAATACAAACTTCCCATAGGTACACGTTTAATTCCGTTTAGTAATAGTTCCGAAACATATCGTAAGCCATAAAAAAAACTTAATCCTGTTCCAATTTCAAAGAAGTGGTTTTTCCTTGGAATTAATACTGAATAATTTGTTGGAACACCAAAACCCCTGTATAGAAAATCCCCAATATCAAATGGCATAATATATACTCCTATTGACAGGTTTCTATTCTTTGCTGAAATCCATTCATGATTGAATGAATATACCATTCCGTTTCCTAAAAGTTCGAGATTGATGAACTTTCTCTGCCCCATGGAGACAGAAAAAGATAATATCAGAATGAAATATATAGAAAATAACCGCTTCATCTTAATTTATTTCTCATAATTATCCCTATTGAAAGAATAATTGTAACAATAGGAATAAAATCCCCAATCAATGAATAAATACTTTTCCTGGAATTAAGATATATGTTGCCAGCTAAACCAGAGCTAACCAAAAAATCGGATTTAACCACAACATCACCTTTTGAATTAATAAATGAAGAAATTCCGAAATTTGATGAACGTACTATATACTTTCTTGTTTCTATTGCCCTCAATTTAGCTAGGTTTAAAAACTGGTCGGCTCCATTACTGTTCTGGTACCATCCCTCATTTAATATAATAAATATTGCCTTAGCTCCAAAATGTACAAATGATGAAATGTATTCTCCATATGCTGATTCGTAACAAATAATGGTTAATATTTTGTCGCTGCCACCATGAAATACTGGTTTATCTTGAGGACTTTTGAGTTTACTGAATTTGAACCCTCCTAGAGAATTAAAATAACCACCTATTTTATTGAAAATTGTAGGATAAGGGATTCTTTCCTCAAATGGGACGAGCTTATTTTTTACACGAAATCCAAAGTAATTATTCACATTTTTTCCAATTTCAATGGCGGCATTAAATGTTCTGTAATGAACATCATATTCGGCCGTATAATTTGTTTGAATTCCCTGAGGAGAAGGTTTATAAGTAATTATCCCAGTAATCAAGTGACAATTAGGATATGGAACAAGAAAATCTGATATCATAGATATGCTGGGGTCACTATTTAAATCTTTAACAAATGTAGAATTTGTAATAGATGTTTCAGGCCAAATCACATAATCAGTATTCTGGGTAATACCCGATTTAGATAATTCCAAATGGTGATTAACAATTTCGTAGGTTGGCTTTTGATATTTATCTCTGAAGCAATCGATAGTTGGATGAATAGCCAGAACCCTGCGTTCTTTACCATATTCATCAATAGTAAAATATCGGACTATGGAATATCCACTTGGAATGATGATAATGGAGATTAGTAATTTGTAATTTACTTTCTTTGTTACAAATCCATTCAGCAGTAGAATGTTAATTACAAGTATCCATAATGTACCACCATAAACACCTGTAATTTCATACCATTGGATTAATGGATGGATTGTTGATAATGAATTTCCCAGTATTATCAACGGGTTCCCTATTTCCAGATGGACCTGTAAGTATTCAATTAAAAGGAAGGTAGCAATAAATGACAAATAGCGAATGTAATTTGATCCCCTGATAGTGTAAAATAAAAATGGAATAGATTGGAAAAAAGCAGTTCCAATAAATGCAAATATAGCATTGCTTATTTCACCTTTTAGAAACCAAGAAAAAGTTAGGGTATTAAAAATAGCGAATACGAGAAAAATAAATAATATATATTTTAAGGTGGACGATATATAAGAATACGACCACAGAAGTAATCCATATAATAAAAAAATAAATGGGATCAGTTTGTTTGGAGGCCAACTTAACCAAAGCAAAACTCCAATTAATATTGCAAAGAAGATCCAAAATGGAAATTTAAATAGAGAACTAATTTTCAATTTTCAATTCTAAATTTGTGAATTTCTGATATTTCATCACTTTCGATGATTAACAGGTATAAACCAGTTTTCATTCCTGTAATATCAATTGGACGATTCAAATTATGTTTTAATAATGATTTTACTTTATTACCCCGGTCATTCAATATGAGTAAGTCTATATTTTGTACATCCAAAGATTTATTGCCTGTCAGTTTTAAATGGACCGATGATGAGCCATTGGAAGGATTGGGGAAAACTACAAAAGCCATGGACCGAGCACCACTACCCGTAGTATAAACAAAAATATCGTCATACGCTGTTCTGCAATATTCTCCAAAAATCCCCTGACAATCTACACTAATATAACCGTATGAGCTATAATTTGGGGCCCGGACTTCAATTGTCGTATTTCCTTGTCCCCAATTAATATTCCAGCCGCGAGGTACAGACCAATACATATTCTCAAATGCTTAAGGGATGCTATAAATTCCCGTAGCTCCATAACTAAGGCCAGAAGGACCGGAGATAGTTGTAGAATACGGAATTTGGTTTTGAAATTGCAAAGTTTTGCAATTTGGAGCCCCATCGCAATTCTGTCCCGTTGCATACACGCATAATTGAACATTTGACTGAGCACTGGAGGCTGATACTGTTACTTGTTGACCATAAGGGTTAAAGATAGTTCCACTTGATATCGACCATCTATACCCCGTTGCTCCTGGAACTGTTACTGCTGCATAGTTCTCACTAATACCTACACATACTATATCTGATCCAAGAATAACGGGAGGTGTAGGTCCGCGAAAAATATCAATTTGATCAGAAGATTGACCACTAGGCGAACAATATGCGTCAACTGTCATTCGAGCCATGTCAGATGTTAAAAGAACATATACAGGTCCCGAATGTGAAACGTTAGTTCCAAGATTTAGAACACCTGATTGGTCAGTGAAGTAAGCGCCTGAAGAAATATTCCAGTAATAACCAGTTGGATTACCCGGACATTGTTCACTAAATGTATAAGTGCCAACCTCATTTGGGCATAGATTTATGGGTCCGTTTATTGTTCCTCCGCATGCTATTAAAACATTATAAGAAGCTGGAATAAGAAAAAAAAGAAAAACTAGCAATGCCTAAAACTGTCAAATTTCCGCGTGGAAAAGCCAAAGTCAAATTTTAAATAATTTGATTGGAGAAGGGGAATTTTCTTTTTCATAGTTTTGATATTTATCGGTACACAATAAATTAATCTTAATAACCAAAAATAGGCATATAATTAATGCAAGGTGGTTTAAATTGCTGTTCTGGATGACATGTGTCATTAAAATGTGCAATTTAAACCGACTCTAAAACAGAAAAATTAAGAAGTGTGGGCTAAGTGTCTGATATATAGAGACAAATGATTTTGTGTATTTTTCAAAAAAATCATTTTAGTAATATTTACTACAAAATAGCATGTCATGTTTTTCGAAAAAATGCACTTTTTTGGTGTTTTTTGTCTGAAAAGTTCAAAAAATCAGTAAAACCTTGCATCGCAAATTCCCTGGTGCATGGCAGGCCGGATGTTTAATTCATACAATTTCCGGTTTTCACGGGTAGGATGCACCCGGTTTGAGAGGAAAATAAACATGATACCCATTTCAGGATCAGCCCAGGTAAACGTGCCGGTATAACCTGAATATCCGAAGCTCCGGTGGCTTGCATCTATCGCAGTCAGTCCAACCCTACCCGGCGGGATACTGAAATTTTTATGAAAATTTGTTAACTACAAAAAAAGTCTATACCCCTTTCTGGTCGTAGGGACACCCTACGACCTATCATCATTTCTCTTATGGAGGTTGGGTTGCACGACTACCTGCCAGAATTTTCAAACGATATATAACAATTCTATTTTACCTTTTCCTACTCCATAATAATCCATTGCACTGCTCCATAACCAATCTTCAGGTAAATCTACAAACCCTGCTTTTACAGGGTTGTAATGTATATAGTCCAACCTTTGATCCATCAATTCATTAGAACTTAACTCAATAGGATGACTATGTTGCTGCCATAACTGGAAATCATAGTTCCTTTTATTTTTCTTTC
>CAZONK010000152.1:0-8343 GCA_964581095.1 uncultured Roseivirgaceae bacterium | reverse complement strand
TATCAATTTTTGGCCGGGTTTGATATTATTGGATTTCAGATTATTTAATTTTTTTATTTTTTCAATACTAAGATCTTGATATTTCCTCGAGATATCCCATAAGGTATCACCCGGTTGTACATGATATACCTGCCCTGAAGCTGTTGCTTGTATCTTTTCCTGTTTTGTTGAGACTGTTATTGGTGGTGGTGCAGGAGATTGACCTTCATATTTTCTATTCGGCAACATCCAGATATTCAATCGTTGGCCTACCCTGATTAAGCTTCCATGCAGATTATTCCAGTTTTTTATATCGCTAATCCGCACATGATATCTTTGCGCTATTAAACCCAAAACTTCACCACTCCTGACTCTATGTACTACTCGTGTTCGTCCATAGGTACTACCAGGTGTATTCTTAGCAAGTATTTCTAACTCCTCCTTACCATAAGCTCCGGCATTAGCGATAATTTGGTTTCGATTAAGAATAAACAATTCTTTCTTGTCCAATGGGATTTTGATTGCATATTTTTTAGTGGTTGCCGGTACGGCAAATCGTTTTATTGCTGGGTTCAATTTAGCCAGGTCTTCATAACAGACATCCAATTCACCGGCGAGTAGTTTTAAATTGATAAACTCTTTAACCATTATTGTATCATATTTCATCATATAATACCTTTCTTCAGGTACCAGGTTATATTCTTCATCATAATTAAGTGTATATGCAATGGCCACAAACTGCGGTACATAGGAGCGTGTTTCTCGTGGAAGATATCTGTAAACTTCCCAAAAACCCTTTTTGTAACCTGACCTTCTTATAGCTTTTCTTACATTTCCCGGACCAGAATTATATGCAGCTAGTGCAAGTTCCCAGTCGCCAAACATATTATAAAGCATACTCATGTACTTGCATGCTGCTTCTGTAGCCTGATCGGGATCAAACCTGTCATCAATATAAAAGTCCTTATGCAATCCATAGGACCTCCCTGTATAAGGCATAAACTGCCATAATCCACCAGCTCCAACCCTGGATAGGGCTCTGGCTTCCAAACCGGATTCAACAATCGCCAGGTATTTAAGCTCCTCGGGAAGATTATACTTGGCAAGGTATTTTTCGAAAAGAGGAAAATACAATTCTTTCTTTTGGATAATCCCCTTAGTGTACTCCCTGTCTTTGATGGCAAAGTAATTTATAAATCCGTAAACTTTCGTATTGAAATACAGTGGTATATCCGTTTGCATACAGGATAACCTGTCAGCCACAAGATCGTAGTTATGATCCGGGATAAAATCGTAAACCGGGGAATAAGCTGCAGTGTCACTGTTCACTGTATCCCTGGGGATTCCAATAGTCGCAAAGGAATAAAATGGGAATAAAATTGTTCCAAAGGTTACTACTACTTGTAAAAAATTCATACGCTTCATTGATCCAACTGCCTCAAACTTAAAATATAATCCGAAAATGCCAAAAGTTCTTTTTCATTAAAATCATTGGCAATTAATTGTAATCCCACTGGCAAGTTATCATTTGTATAGCCGTTTGGTATTGAAATGGCAGGATTTCCTGTCAATGACGCAATAACGGTATATAAATCAGCCAGGTACATTTCAAGTGGGTCTTGGTCCATTTCTCCTATTTTATACGGAGGAGAAGGGGTTGTAGGTAATAAAATAAAGTCATAATCTTTAAAGTATTCATCTATTTCAGTTTCAATTAAACTCCTGATCCTTTGAGCTTTCGAATAGAATGCATCAAAATAACTTGCGGAAAGTACAAAAGTACCTAAAATGATTCTGCGAATAACTTCGGTTCCAAATCCCTCTGTCCTTGTATTTACATACATAGATTCCAGGTCGTTAAAGGATTTGGTTCGTTTTCCAAATTTTACACCATCATACCGGGCAAGATTTGAACTAGCCTCCGCTGCTGTTAGAATATAATATGTGGGAAGAACGTAATCCATCATGCTGAAATCGACAAACTCAACCAGGTGTCCTTCAGACTTCAATGCGGATAATGTTGATAACGTTCTTTTTCTGATTTCATTGTTTAATGATGGGTGGTTCATTGCCTCGTTGAATACGAGTATTCGTTTAGGTTCCATCGAATCATCAGAAGTCCGGTAATCGGGTACTTCCTTTGATGAAGAGGTACTGTCTTCGGAGTCAAAACCTGCCATTACATTAAGCGTAATTGCAATGTCATAAATAGTATTCCCCAGAACCCCAATGGTATCAAAAGAAGATGCATATGCCAGAAGTCCATAACGTGAGATCCTGGAATAAGTAGGTTTAAATCCAATTACATCACAAAAGGCCGCTGGTTGTCGTACTGATCCTCCTGTATCTGTCCCAATCGAGACATGACACATGCCTGCTTTTACAGCTGCTGCAGAACCACCAGATGAACCTCCCGGTACACGGCTTGTGTCCACAGGATTTAAAACAGGTCCAAAAGCTGAGGATTCATTAGTTGAGCCCATTCCAAATTCATCACAATTATTTCTCCCGATAATTATTGCATCTTCATTTAGGATCTTTTCAATTGAAGTAGCGTTGAATGGAGCACGATACCCTTCTAAAATTTTACTTGCTCCTGATGTATTTTGATCGGAGATACTAATCAGATCTTTTACCCCTATAACAAGGCCCGCAAGTTTTCCCGCCTGGCTGTTATGAAGTTTATTATCAATCAGCGTCGCACGATTAATACTATCCTCTTCAAATACTTCTATGAAAGAATTTAAGTGTTTATTGGCTTCAATGCTATGTAGATAATTGCTTACAATGGAAGATATTGTAAGCGTACCCAATCGCAGTTCCTGTTGGACCGCAGAAAGGGAGTTATAAGGAACCAAATTGTACGAAGGTTATTTAGTGTCTTTTACGCCTTCTTCTATTTCGTCTTTGATTTCTTTGGTGGCATCCTTGAATTCACGAATACCTTTACCTAGTCCTTTCGCAAGCTCGGGTATTTTTTTTGCCCCAAAGAATATGAGAAGAAATAAAAGGATAAGTAAAATTTCCCAACCGCCTAAACCTGAAATAAATGCAAAGTTAAACATACCGTTATTTGAATTTCCGTTAAAATCAGAATGTAAAGTTATCTAATAAAAAGCTATTTTCTTAGTTGTAATAGCTCAATTATTTCATTTTTTTGTTAGCCAGAGTTGAGGATTAAGCGTTGCATTTTTTTTCCAGACCTCAAAATACAGCTCGGATAAGCCTTCTGTGTCGGTATATATTTCTCCTATTTTGTCATTGATTTTAATTTTCTGGTTGCGTTCAACATAAACTTTTTGCAAATTGGCATATACCGTCCTGTATTCTCCATGTTGAACAATTACAGCTTTATTCATCCCAGGGATAGAAGCAACCACTGACACTTTTCCATCAAAAACAGCATTTATCACCTCTTTTGATTTTGTTTGGATGTACACGCCTTTGTTGTCAATTACAACACGTTTATAAACAGGGTGTGCATGTTTACCGTACCCTGACGAAATAAATCCTTCCTTTACAGGCCAGGGTAGTCGCTGTTTATTGCCCGCAAAATTTGCTGAGATCACCATGAGTTCAGGAGCCGTATTAAGTGCTTTTGCTTTCATTTCATCCCGAATCATTTTGTCAATAATACTGGTAATTGCAGCAATGGAATTTTTTCGCGAATCCAGTTCTTTTCGTATTTCGTTTTCACGCTTTGACAATGATGTGACCAGCTGAACTTGTTTGCTTTTCAAGGAGGTTAGATTATTCTTTTCATTCACTTCCTCCTTCAATAACCCTTCTTTTTCTTTTTTAAGATCTACAAATCCTGATATTTCCACGTTTAAAACTTCATCTACTTTTACAATTTGTTGAGCCTGGTATCTTCTTGCCTCGCCATATTGTTCAAAATACTTTAATCGGATAATAAACTGGTTGAAAGATTTTGAGGAAAAAAGAAATGTTAATTTGTCCTGGTTCTGACTGGCTTTATACCCCGCATAGACCATTTCTGCATATTCATTTTTCAGGTTTTCCAGGTCTGCCCGAAGAGAATTTACAATTTGCTGATTATCACTTATTTTTTCATCATACCATTTAATCTCCTCACTAATTGAACGGATCAATGATTCTCTGGACCTGATCTCCTGGTTTAATGCATTCAGCTGGCCAATAGTCGCTTTTTTTTGTTTTTCAGTTTCTTTTAAAATTGACTCGGCTTCCCGAATCTTTTGGAGGTTTTCTGACTTTTCCTTCTGAAGTTGTGCTTTTGTTTTGCCTTGTCCAAGTAAGTGTGTGGTTGAAACAAGAATAAATATGAATATGAAATATGCCAGATAGTTACTTCTTAACATACTTTTTGGGTACAGTGAATGGAAATCGCAATTCCTTGTCTGAAAAAACAACTTTATTATGATTGATAGTGACTTTTGTCTCGAGCTCACCGAATTCATTTGTGTGAATGAGGGAAACAAAGCTGGAGTAGGGGAATAAATGGTCACTGACTTGACGAAAATCACCATAAAGCAGCTTTAGCGAGTTGTCAGTGTTTGTTTCAAATACTTGAACTTCCGTAACTTTTTTAGTATCAGTGTTGATGTAATTATCAATATATATATCTCCAAATCCCTGATGGATGATAAATCTATTCCCTTCCTTTGTAACAGTTTCATCGTATTTTTCCTCTCTTGGCATATCACCCATAATCATAGCCTGGAGCAATTCAAAATCAATTGTAAAGTTAAATTCCTTACTCAGTTGTTGATAATCCATTGTATAGAACTCTTTATCAACACGATTAATCATTTTTAATGAATCTTTTGTAAGAATTCCTCTTAAGCCCTGAATTCCTAAAGTACCTGAAAGGTTGAACCAGATGATACTGTCTTTTTTTAGTCGCATCAAAGCGGTTGCGTTTTTCTTGCTGCCTGCTTCCTCAAATTCAATCTTGGATTTCATTGAAAGATATTGAAAATTGATTTGTTCGATTTCAATTTCTTCTCTCGAATAAGTAGATGAGGACGTTCCTGTTACTTTTTTACTGCATGAAAAAAAGAGGGGGGATGCTACAATTACAACAAAAAGGTTATTCAATAACCTTTCTCCTGGAAATTTTTTTGTTGATATTTTCAAGATTTTCATTTAAGCTTTTTGCTTTTTCCCAGTTTTCAACAGCTTCATTTACCTGCCCTAATTTAAATAATATATCTCCATAGTGGTCGAAATATACGGCACTGGTTCCATTATTCCGAATAGCGGCCTCAATTACTTGTTTAGCTTCATCGTATTCTTCCAACTGATAAAGGACCCATGCATAGGTGTCGAGGTATGTAGGATTGACCGGATTTCTTCTTACAACCCCTTCCGCCATTTTGCGTGCTTTTTCAAGGTTTTCCTTTCGCAAAGATAAGTAGTAGCTGTAATTATTTAAAGCAATATCGTCATTGGGGTTAAGGGCAATGGCCGCATCATACGACTTATCTGAATTTTTATAATCGCCCAAAGCATTATAAGCTGATCCAAGACTGGTGTGAAATGAATGTAACAATTGGGGGTTGTTTGATACCATTTTCTTGCCCTGCTCCAGGTAACTAACGGCTTCTTCATATTGCTTTATTTGAGTATACCCAATTCCGGCAAAAAGATAAAAGAATGGCTGATTCGGAAATAATTCAAGTGCATTTTCAGCGTGAAATGTGAGGCTATCCCAATGCTGCATATCCAGATCAATGTTAAGGTAATTCTGCCATGCTTTAAAGTTGCCAGGATCATATGAAAGTCCCTTTTGGTAGTATTGGGATGCCTGGGTACGAAGCGTATTCGCGTTTTCACTATCGGTCCTTACAAGGGAATAAATCATATCTGCATTTATAAGATATACTTCTCCATTATCAGGGTGAACTTCAACTAAAATTTTACCCAATTCGAGGGCTGTTTCTTTCGAGTATGTGTCGGGAAACCTGGATATATACCCACCGATGACCTGAATTTTTAACTCTACTGTAAGATCTGGATCAGAAAATGCTGAACGAATCATCTTTGTCGATTCATCATATTCTTGTTCCAGTCGATAATAGTCCGCCAATCGCAATTTTACCCTTGATACATCTTCATAACTTGATAAGTATCCTTCCAATGTCTGAATCGCTTCCAATCTTCTGTCATTGGAGTTCATTACTTCTGCCAGGGCTACAACATATCTCGGTTCTCCCGGGTAAGAAGCTACTAATTGCCGTCCCACCTCAATGGCTTCATCTATCTTATTTTGCTTAAGGTAGATTTGTTGTATTTGAAAGGATATCTGATCAACTACTCCGTATTTATTTTCGGCAAGTTTGAAGACCCTCAGAGCATCGTCGAGTTTGTTTTGGAAAAGATAAATACCCGCTAAATCAAGATAATATTCTTCTGATTCGGGTATAGCTAAAATCATTTTTTCATACATTAATGCCGCATTGCTATAGTCTGCTTTTGCAGAATAGACATCGGCAGCAAGCAAGTAATAATATTTATTATTACTGTTTAGCTCAATAGCCGTGGTAATCGATTCCTCTGCCTCATCGAATTGCCCGTTACGGTACATTATTTCCGCAATTTTAAAATAGACAACATCGTTATCTTTTACAATATCGAGACTTTTATGAAATGCCTCGAGGGATTTGGCATAATCTTCAAGAATAAAATACTTTTCCCCATCTATAAAATAAAATTCAGCAGCACGATAATCACTTTCATCTACTTTATCCTTGTCTCTTTTTTTGTTTTTTTGGGCAAAAGTTGGTTGAGTAAATAAGCATGTCAATGCCATCACTAGTAAGAATATCCCACTATGTCTCAATTTACCCCACATACAAAGTTATTTTTCAATCTCTGAATAATCTCCGAGGTTTAAGTCGTCCGCAGAACCTTTAAAATTAACGAAATTGCCTAACATGGAGTTATTGATATTGGCATTATTGATGTTTGTGTTTGTGAGAATAATAGATTTCCTTATTATGGAATCTTCTATGGTAGAGTCATCACCAAGCGAAACATAAGGTCCCACAATGGAATTATTTACTTTGACATTTTCACCAATATAAACTGGGGGAAGGATAACCGAATTTTCAACACGGGAGGAATCAGCAATCAGTTTTTCATCTTTAATAAATTCCAGATACTGCGCGTTTGTATTCACAGTTACGTCTTTGTTTCCACAATCGAGCCATTCTTCAACCTTTCCCGGGGTGAATTTTGAACCCTTTTGCTTCATATTTTCAAGGGCGCTGGTAAGCTGGTATTCACCTTTGTCCTTTATATCATTGTCAATAACGAAGTGAATTTCATCTTTAAGATATGCCCCATCTTTGAAATAGTAAATACCAATAATCGCCAGGTCAGAAATAAAAGTTTCGGGCTTTTCTACAAAATCAGTAATTACCCCTTCACTATCCATTTTTACAACACCAAATGCTGTTGGATCATCTACCTGTTGTACCCAAATAATTCCATCCCTGTCAGGATCCAGTTTAAAATCGGCCCTGAAAAGTGTGTCTGCAAACGCGACAACAACATGGCCATCGAGCAATTTTTCAGCTGAAATGATAGCATGAGCTGTTCCAAGGGCTTCATGTTGATAAAATATTTCTCCTTCGGAACCAATATTTTTTGCAATCTTCAGAAGTTGGGATTCTATTTCCGGTCCAAATTTTGGGCTGATGATAAATCCTACTTTATCAATTTTTTCGTTTATTATTTTTGAAATATCCTCTACCAAACGTTGAACAATTGGTTCACCGGCAATGGGTAATAATGGTTTGGGTGTGGTGAGGGTATGTGGCCGCATGCGTTTACCCATACCTGCCATTGGAATGATTATGTTCATAGTAATAATTTATTCAAAATGTATGTACTAGTTTCCGGTACTTCCAAATCCACCTGTGCCGCGATCTGATTCTTCAAGGTCGATTGATACATCCCATTCAACGGATTCATGTTTTGCAATGACCATTTGTGCAATTCGTTCGCCGTCGAAGATCTCTACTTGATTCCTGGATAAGTTTACAAGCATTATGCCAACATCGCCACGATAGTCTGAGTCAATTGTTCCCGGGCTGTTTAATACAGTAATTCCCTTGTTTATTGCCATACCACTTCGTGGCCGGATTTGTGCTTCATATCCTACAGGCAGTTCGAGTGAAAGCCCTGTAGGTATCAGCACCCTTTCCAGGGATTTTACCTGTACCGGTTCATCGAGAAATGCCTGAAGATCCATGCCTGCTGATCCTTCTGTATGATATTTAGGTAAAGGGTGTCGGGAGTTATTAGTAATTTTTACTTTCATACAATGAGTTAATTCTTCAAAATTACTTAAAATTAATAGGTTTTTGTGACGAAATT
>CAZONK010000151.1:1715-8365 GCA_964581095.1 uncultured Roseivirgaceae bacterium | reverse complement strand
CTCAAAAGGATGATACACTACGGTTAATCAACAACGATCGTATTACGGGTGAAATAAAAAAATTGCAATATGGTATCCTGGATTTCAAAACCAGCGATATGGGAACATTAAAAGTGGAATGGGAAAAAATAAGATCAATCCAAACGAAGAAATTTTTTGAAATTTACCTGGACGACAATTCAAAATATTTTGGAAAAATAGACTCTACATTCACTAACAGCTCCAGGATTCAACAATTGATGGGTATGGAAGGTACTGATAGATACCTGGACCTGATCGTGAAAGTAAATCCGATAAAACAACGATTCTGGGACCGAGTTGATCTAAACCTGGAAATTGGTTATCAGTACAATAAAGGAAGTAATGTTTCAAATTTCAATACGGGTTACAATTTGTATTATCGGAATATTAAAAATTCATACCGCTTCAATGGCAGTAATTATATTACAGATCAACGAAATGAAAACCAACAATTTAAAAAGCAGGATGCTAATCTGACCTATAGCCACTACATGAAAGAAAGCTGGATCTATGGTGTATTCAGTACCGCTGAACAAAATACAGAGTTGGGTCTGGATCTTCGGCTGTTAATTGGTACAGATATTGGAAAAGCAATAGTTCAAACAGAAAAATCAGAACTGGAGCTTACAGGTGGAATATTGGGTAATGTAGAAAATTCAACAGATAATACAGAAACTAATAACGCAGAATTAAAAATTCAGGTGAACTACAGGTATTTTATTTTTCACAACCCGGAACTTAGCATTACATCTGATTTTACAGTTTACCCCAGTTTAAATGTTCAGGACAGGTATAGAATTATAGCGAATTTCAAAACCAAAATTGAAATAATCACTGATTTGTTTTTCAACCTTACTTTTTACGACAACTATGATAGCAAACCTCCCAGTGCAACAGCGGAAAAAAACGATTGGGGTGTGACTACTTCGGTTTCCTACTCGTTTTAGCGCGTGTTTTATTTATATGCTCATTTATTAACTGTAATGAGATAGAAGATAGAATGTTGGAATGTTGGAATGTTGGAATGTTGGAAGAATGGAATGTTGGCTGATTATGATTTATTGATGAAACTAGAAGAGTTCTGTTTTAACCCTGAGCGAAGTCGAAAAAGTACCCTGAGCGAAGTCGAAGGGTACAATTTCAAATGCTTCACCAATAGTCTTGTTTTAGTTTTTTAACTTTACAGGGATATTAAATGTTTGGCCATGATTGAAACAACGCAATATTCAAGTCAGGAAGCCATTGATCTTGAAAAGAGATATGGCGCCCACAATTATCACCCGCTACCGATAGTATTATCTAAAGGTGAAGGTGTATATCTGTGGGATGTGGAAGGAAACAAATACTATGACTTTCTTTCCGCATATAGTGCGGTAAACCAGGGGCATTGTCATCCGAGGATTACAAAAGCAATGATCGATCAGGCACAACAACTTACACTTACCTCAAGGGCCTTCCATAGCGATAAACTGGGTATTGCTGAAAAATATGTATGCGAATTCTTCGGCTATGACAAAGCGCTTTTCATGAATACCGGGGTTGAAGCCAATGAAAGTGCAATCAAAATTGCACGAAAATGGGGGTATGAAGAAAAAGGAATACCTGAAAACGAAGCGGTAATTGTGGTTGCAGAAAAAAATTTTCACGGAAGAACGATTACCATCATTTCAGCTTCTACGGATCCGGTTGCTCGAAAAGGTTTTGGGCCCTTTACACCGGGGTTTGAAGTGGTTCCTTACAATGATGCCGCTGCACTCGAAAAAACATTGCAAAATCCTAACGTTTGTGGTTTCCTGATTGAGCCGATCCAGGGCGAAGCAGGGGTATTTGTACCGGATGAAGGTTATTTGGAAAAAGCAGAAGAGCATTGCAAAAATTATAATGTTTTACTGATGATGGATGAAGTGCAAACGGGTATTGCCCGTACAGGTAAAATGCTTGCTTCAGGGTATGAAGGTATAAATCCGGATATTCTTGTACTTGGTAAAGCACTTTCAGGGGGTACCTTTCCTATTTCGCTGGTACTCACAAGCAACAAAATAATGAACACTTTACGTCCGGGTGAACACGGAAGCACGTATGGTGGAAATCCCATGGCGAGCGCTATTGTAATGGAGGCATTGCAAGTGGTGATTGACGAAAACCTCGCTAAAAATGCCCTGGAAATGGGAGAAATTTTCCGCCAGCGTATGAACCAAATCGTTGAGAAATCAGATTTTGTAACCCTTGTACGTGGAAGAGGACTCCTGAACGCTATTGTCATTAATGATGATGAAGAAAGTGAAACTGCATGGAATATTTGTCTGGCAATGAAAGAAAACGGACTTTTAGCGAAACCTACGCATGGAAATATTATTCGTTTTGCTCCTCCGCTCGTCATCACTGAAGAACAAATTCATGAATGTTGCGATATCATTGAAAAAACCCTTTACGAGTTTCAGAAATAAATGCTGTAAACATAAATCTATTTAACTGTCGTGTTAGAAAAATTAAAAATAAAATGGGGAATAGAGAGTAACCTCCAAATTGTAATTATAATGATCGTTTTTTCACTTGCTGGATTTTCTGTGGTTTTTTTACGTAAGGCCTATTTCAATTTCCTGGGATTTAATGACACCACTCCTTTCTGGATAAAGACCATCGCCTACATCCTGTTCATCTTCCCGGCATACCAGGTTACTTTATTAGGATACGGTACATTACTGGGCCAATTCAGTTTTTTTTGGGCAAAAGAAAAAGCAATGTTTAAATCGCTGAAAAGGATTGGCAAACGCTCAACAAAATAATCCCCTTCCCAGGCCAAAACAGACTTTATCTTCTACCGGAAATGCACGGTAAACCTACTGACAAAAATCATGTATAAATGTTGCTATTGTTCTTCTAATTTTTGTGATATAACCCTAACTATGTGTCTAAATTGAGGCTTCCTGGTAACAATTTGGAAGTTTTGGTATTTAAACGCGAAATGCAATCAATAGCGCACTATTTGTAACATGAAAATACCGTCATGACTCCTCGAATTGAAAAAATAATAGCAACAATTCATCTTGATAATACAGAATCGGCTTCAATTGCATTGAATGCAATTAAAGATATAAAGAAACTCACAAAAGAGGAAAAAATAGACCTGACAGCTGCACTTACTACTATTTTTTATCATCATGATCATTCGGGGGTTACTGATATGGTACGCCTTGCCATTCGGGCAGAGCATGAGATTGCCAATTTTGGTTGTGAGGTCGTTCCTTTTCTGATAGATGAATTGGTCAATGCTGATGCGGAATCCGCTGCTTATCTTGGAAAGTCCATTGCACTTAATGGATGTTCGGGGTTGGATTTAATCCTGGATGCCTGGACCCAACAGTCTGAAGACGATTTTGCAACTATTAATATCATTCAGGCCATTTCTTATTTTAAAGATCAGGCCATTGTTCGAGCAATTCCCCAGTTACTCATAGCATGTAAAGCAGAAAATTTTCAGGTAAGGGCAATTGCAATTTATACTATTGGAAAACTAGCCATAAGACTAAAACCCGCATCCTTTGATGAAAAAACCCAGGTTGCAATGTTTGATACAATTTTCGAACGTTTGAAAGACCCAAAATCACTTGTCAGAAAAAATGCGGCAAGGACCCTTGGTAAAATGCAAAAACGAGGTACCCTGAACAGGGGAAACCAAATAAAAACGAACAATGCCTTCAAGGCTATTCTTGGAATTGATGGATTACATAAATGGGACCGTGCATTTATCGTTCGTCATGAAGCCAAGCATTTCCTCCCTTTTTTTGAGGTTGATAAATCAACTGGAACGAATTACAAACAAAGTTTTAAAATTGTTTCAAAAAGGAAATTATGTGAAAATACTTTCCATTTCAGGATCGAAGCTCCTTTTATTGCCAAAAAAATAAAGGCAGGTCAGTTTATCATTGTTAGAACTACACCTTTGAGCGAACGTATTCCTTTATCAGTATGTGGCTGGGATCGTAAAAAGGGAACATTGCATATAATTGTAACAGCCGTAGGAAAAACCTCAACCGAAATAAATCAGATGACCATTGGGGATTCATTTACAGATATCGTAGGTCCCCTGGGGGAACGGTCGCACGTTAAAAAGTACAAAGGGAGCTGTATAGTTGTTGGTGGTGGATATGGTACCGGTGCAATTATTCCTACAGCAAAAGATTTGCACGATCTGGGAAATAAAGTTATTGGCATTGTTGGTGCAAGAAATAAAGACCTGTTAATAATGGTTAACGAGTTGTCTGAAGTGTGCGATGAAGTAATATGTACTACCAATGACGGTTCCTACGGTACCAAAGGATTTGTAACCGAAGCCCTAAAAGACATTTTTAGAAGTGAAAAGGTGAGCCAGGTACTGGCTGTTGGCCCTGTACCAATGATGAAGGCTGTGAGTGAACTTACCAAACCTAAGAAAATCAAGACCTATGTGTCGCTCAACGCAATCATGGTGGACGGAACCGGCATGTGCGGAGCATGCAGGGTATCTATCGATGGGGAAACAAAATTTGCCTGCTTCCATGGACCGGATTTTGATGGACATAAAGTTGATTTTGATCAGTTGATAAAAAGGCAGAAAATGTTTGTTAAGGAAGAACAGGAAGCCTTTGAAGCGTTAAATATCTAATAACAAAGATACAATGGAAAATAGCTTACGGGCACTCAGTAATAAAGAAAGGATCAATCTTCCTCACCAGGAAATGCCGCTAAGGTCACCTGAAAATCGCGTTACTAATTTTGAAGAGGTACCCCTTGGCTATACAGATGAACAAGCCCGGGAAGAGGCAATGCGTTGCCTTCAATGCCGTAAACCTGCTTGTGTTGGTGCTTGTCCTGTAGGTATAGATATCCCCGCGTTTATAAAGCTTATTGAAAAAGGAGAAACCACAGAAGCAGCCAAGAAAATAAGGGAAACTAATTTTTTACCCGCAGCATGCGGACGGGTTTGTCCCCAGGATAAACAGTGCCAGGCGGTATGTGTGGTAGGAAGGAAAAATCATCCCGTAGGAATTGGTGATCTTGAACGCTATGCCGCCGATTATGAAAGAAAGAACAACACGTTGGAGCTTCCTGATATCGCACCTTCTACAGGTAAAAGAGTGGCGATCATTGGGTCAGGCCCTGCCGGATTATCTGCAGCATATGAATTGCGGATCAAAGGACATGAAGTGGTTGTATTTGAAGCCTTCCACCGTGCCGGAGGAGTCATGGTTTATGGTATTCCCCGTTTCAGGCTTCCATTAGATATCATCGATGACGATATCAGGCACCTTGAAAACCTGGGTATACAATTTGTTTACAACATGATCATCGGAAAGGTACTTTCATTGGATGACCTGCTGAAAGAAGAAGGATTTGATGCTGTATTTGTTGGCACCGGTGCCGGATTACCCCGCATACTAAATGTTCCGGGTACAAATGCAAACGGTGTTTATTCAGCAAATGAATACCTTACGCGTATCTACCTGATGGATGCCGACAAATTTCCCCAACATTCCACGCCGCTTTACCAGGGCAAAAAAGTTGGCGTGATTGGAGCCGGCAATACGGCAATGGACGTAATGAGAACAGCCAAAAGGCTGGGTGCCGAAGTTACTTGCTATTACCGGAGATCTGTAGAAGAAGCTCCCGCCCGATCAGAAGAGTTGAAACACGCGCAACAAGAATTTATTAATTGGAAATGGCTCTCCAATCCAGTGGAATTCATCACGGATGAAGACAATTTCGTAAAACAAATCAAGTGTGAAAAAATGAAACTTTCTGACCCTGATGAATCAGGAAGAAGAAGTCCACAACCCACCGGTGAGTTTTTTGTTGAAGATTGTGATACAGTTGTAATGTCATTAGGCTGTAGTGTAAATCCTATCATCCCATCAACAGACAAAAACATTCGAATCAATAAATGGGGTGTGATTATGGTGGATGAAGAAACGTGCCAGACGAGTAAAACCGGTGTGTTTGCAGGTGGTGATGCAATTACGGGTGGTTCTACAGTAATCCTTGCGATGGGGCAGGCGAAACTCGCTGCAGCATCTATTCACAGATTTTTAACCGGTAAATTGAAGGGTGCTCCCAATGTACCCACAGATCCGGATTATTATGTAAAGGAATGGAACCTTAGCGCTGCCAATGGTAAAAATGGCAAGGAAGTGCTGGTGCATTGATATTAGCCGGAAGCCCGTAAAAAAGGACACGTCATTCTGAATCCCGATAGCTATCGTGGGTAAAGAATTTCAAACTTAGTAATTAGTTGTTACCTGCAGATTCTTCGCTTTCGCTCTGAATGACGTTTAGTTCGAAACACTTTCCGCAACTTTATAATTTTCCCAGAAAACAGGGTCCTCATTCATTTGCTTTTCCAGGGGTTCCCAATTATTAAGTTGCTCATCCTTTGGGATTCTTTGCACATTTTCGAGATTGATTGATGTTGTGATCAACGATTGGTATAGCTCAAACATACTATGATCATTCGATTTAAATAGTTTTTTATGCGTAAGCATTGAGGAAGCTTCAATCGAAATATCGTTTACAAACCATCTACCCTGATAGGGTTTATAGTGCATTTTGGCTTTTATGATCGGGTCTGTAGCGCCAAATGCCATCACAAACAT
>CAZONK010000151.1:0-1615 GCA_964581095.1 uncultured Roseivirgaceae bacterium | reverse complement strand
ACTTCCTCACCCTTTTTTTCAGCTTTCTTAATTTCCTTGTGCATCCGTTTTTCCAATCTCTTTCGCATAAATGCAATGGATTCAAGGTCATCCCGGCTCCTGGCTTGAAGCAATTTGGAAGCAATCCTGGCAGTATCTCCATAAGCCGGGTTATAGGTTTGAATTACGCCTTCAGTATACTTTAAAAAACTTCCGTTCTCCGTAATATATTCATTGTAATAATTGGTTGTTTCAAATGATTTATCGAGGTAATTGTCTGGGATATGGTCGATCGCTACCTGAATATATTCCCAGGCGCTCCAAGGCCTGACCTCCACTTCATCAAGAACTATTTTTTCCTCTAAAAGAGGGATGGCCTTGATATTTTCCATTTGGAGCACCTCCTGGTAAAAGGAACCATAGCCTACATAAGAACAGAAAAACACCGAATCCCTAAGGTGTTCAGGGACACTTAATACGAAATACCCCTCCTGATTGGATGCTGTCCCAAGCGTAGTGCCACGAATTCCTATGGTAGCAAAAGGTAATGGTTTCTGGCTTAAAGAATCATATGCCTGGCCCCGGATCAGAATTTCCTGCCCATATAGTTGAATTGAGGTAAATAAGGTAAGAATTAATAGCGTTTTCCCAAATGACATAAGAAATAATATACTTACGAAGTACGTGATAAAAGGGTTTTATTATATACATACATGCACTTTTATTTCTTAAGGAATACAGGAAAATTTAACTCAAAAACATTAATATTTGTATTTAATTAATCTCCATTTCTGACACGTGTCAGAAAAAAGTGATAATTGAATAAATTGAATTGTTAATAATCGTCTGATTACCATACAAAGACAGAAAACCTAATTTCTGTCATTTTAATTGGGCCAAAATCCCATGAAAGATTTTCAATGTTTTGAAACATTATTTAACAAATTCATGAATAAGTGGTTCAAATAAATAAAATTCTACATACCTCCAATTGAACAATATGGTAGATATTTTGATATAGTATTTGTACTATTTAAAATTACACCCAAGTGGTTCATAATTAATGTTTTATGAATCATAAATTATTTTATTTAACTTAACCCCACACATTATGAAACATTTATTAAAAACTGCAAGAATTTTGTTGGCATCATTTCTGATTTTCTCATGCCAAGACTCAGATCTGGTAATTAAAGTAATTGAAGAAGATCATTTACGATAAATTTTACTAACTTAAACAAACAACAGATGAAAAACCTAACAAAAAATATACAAATCCTGCTTATCGCAGTATTCACTTTCTCCTGTAATCAGCAGGCAGATGTGGTAACCCCCGATGAGCCTGACCAAATCGACTATGCCCAAATAGGCATCGACCACAACGATGGCCTGGAACTAATGTTCAATAACCTGAAGGCCGCACAGGACGCCAACGGACCATTATCCCCCGAAGATGCGCTTAAAATCATGGAGCAATCGGCCTACGACCTGGGGAATGAAAGGTACCCCGAAGGCATGGATGAATATATTACTCCGGCAATAAAATACGTTGGTGATTTTGCAAGGTCATACCAGAACGACCCCGTTGCAAAAAACAAAGATTTCTACCAGGTGATCCTGGAGGAAGCTGAGAAAC
>CAZONK010000150.1:0-8392 GCA_964581095.1 uncultured Roseivirgaceae bacterium | reverse complement strand
TTACTTGTTCCAATATCTTGTATCGACTTTTTTATTTGAATTCTTTGCTTTTGAGGAATTGTGGTAGGCACTAAGTTTATCAAATCAATCTTAAGAAGTCTATTAATAACAATGAGGTCATTCAGGGTGAATGGAGATATACCATTGATTAGTTCGGACATGTATGTTTTACTTTTATGTTGTAAAAGAATCATCAAATGTTGTTGAGTCAGTCCAAACTTCTTTAGTCGTTCCTTGATTAAAGATGTTCTTTGTTGAATGAATTGTCTTTCTTTTTCAGCTATTAATTCAGCCAGATCGCCTTCAGTCAGTTTGATATCATCAATCTTTGAATTTTTAGACCAGTGCTTGTCGTCGTATTTTTCTATGAAGTCTCTTAATTTCTTGCGGATAGGTTTAAGTCTGGGGTTCTCTTTACTAAGAACTCTCAGTTTCCTATCAGCAATTAATGCTCGCTCATATTCAAGTTCGCTTACAAGCCTTCCCTCTTCAAAAACCTTTTCTATATCAAATTGTGTCTTCATAATATATATTCTTTGGCTTTGAGCCATTTTTTAATTGTGTTTTTGTTGTTTTTAAAAATTGTTTCATATTCCTGGTGAGTCCCAGTCCAAACAACAGTTGCCTCACTTTCGTCATCAATTTCAATGAGAATAAGGGTTCTGTGAACACTTATATCAAAGAAGTAAAAGCCATCACTGTGAACACAATCCGCATCCGGTCTTGCATCTTTAAGCACATGCTCATCTTTCCAATTACTACTTTCAATCTCATTTACCAAGTCATCAATTGCTCGACTCAATTTCGTATTTCCTTTGTTCTTACGCTTGAGTTTTTCAAGCTTCTTTTTCGCTATGAGTCTCATAAGTACATACGCAAAGGTAATGTAAAAGTTCGGAATATATCCGAATTATAAAATAAACCTACTTTTCAATAAACGGAAACAAGGTGCGTATCTACTTTTCTAATCTAAGTCATAATTTATAGAGTTCAACAGACTAATAATATTTATTAAATTCGATGAACTGTAGCCGGCTTTTAAATCTTTGCAACTAGATCAGAATATTTGGTTATAGATTTATGGAGGGGGTTAAAACCAAAAAGGGAAACACGATTCTCAGAAGGGATGGGTCTGATTTGGATTAAAATTTTTTGGTTTTGAAAAAACAAATTCGATCTATCATAGGACCAATAGAAACAACGGTTGCGACAACCAAGTAAATTGAATATTTTATAAGCGTTTGATATTAAACCATATATGACTATTACTCTGAGTCTAATTGGGATTCAGAATAAACACAATTCTTTGAAACAATATGGCAATTATGCAATTTATTTGACGTAATTTATACGGCATTTATTCTATAATACGTCAAATACATGCTATATTCGCAGTATATAATACGGCATTTAAAAGTAGTAACAATGTATTTACATCATAGTAAAGACTGGCCAAACTTTAAATGGGATAACGATACACTGCTCCCATACGTAAGCAAGGTGCGTGATCTACAAGGTAGGTTAATAGGTAAAATGGAAGGTATGGGATTCAAATTAAGAGAAGAGGCAGTACTTGAGACATTAACCAATGACATTGTTAAGACAAGTGAAATTGAAGGGGAGTTATTAAACCCAGAAGAAGTAAGATCATCGGTGGCTCGTAGATTAGGGATGGAAATATCCGGATTACCTAATGCAAGTCGTGTTGTAGAGGGGGTTGTAGATATGATGTTGGATGCAACTCAGAAGTATAAAGAGCCCGTAACTAAGGATCGAATGTGCGGATGGCATGCTGCCCTATTCCCAACTGAACGAAGTGGGATACATAAAATCACAGTAGGTGAATGGAGAGGTGATGAACACGGCCCGATGCAAGTTGTATCAGGTCCAATGGGGAGAGAAAAGGTACATTACACCGCCCCTGAAGCTCCACGAATTGAAGAGGAAATGAATCGGTTTATTGAGTGGTTCAATGAAGATGAAAGCATGGAGCCTGTTGTTAAATCAGCCATAGCCCATCTATGGTTCGTAAGTATCCACCCGTTCGATGATGGGAATGGAAGAATTGCCAGAGCGATTGCAGATACTCAATTAGCCAGAGCAGACAGAACCAACCAAAGGTTCTATAGTATGTCGGCTCAGCTCATGAAATCCAAAAAGGGATATTATGATGTATTGGAGTCCACACAAAAGGGAAGTATGGACATAAGCCAATGGCTCGTATGGTACTTTGAACGGTTAAATGAGGCACTTGAGGCAACTAATGAAACATTATCGAAAATATTGGTGAAGGCGAAATTCTGGGAGTTGCATAAAACTACGCAGTTCAATGAGAGACAAGTAGAAATGATCAATAAACTTCAAGGTGACTTCGTTGGTAAATTACAATCATCCAAATGGGCGAAGATGACAAAGGTACACAGGGATACTGCTCGCAGGGATATTCAAGATTTAATAAAAAAAGGAGTATTGTCAGATTCCGGTGAAGGCGGTAGAAGCACAAACTACATTCTGAATCTTCCTACACTTTAACCTGTAATCACTATTTAAAGAATGGTGTAAAAACGAACTAAAACGCAATTATTTGAAGTACGAATCAGAAAATACTATTTGAACCAATGCAGAGCCTGTTTAGGGCAACCAGGTATTAAATTTATTATTGAGGTACACATTCTAATATTGTTATGTCTCCTATTAGTGCATTAATGCAAGAAATCTTGAAACTTATTTTATCAGGTCGATCGATATTCCCACTAATGTTGCAATCACCATAACCGTTTCTCCCGGAAAAATCACCAGATCTTTTAAGATTTATAGTAAACGTTTTACCATATACCTGAAGTTCAGCTATAGGTCCATCAGTTGATGTAATGTTAATTGCTTCCTTGTAATCATCAACAGTGATTGAAGTTGGTTGACTCTCACCAGGAAAATCATTCCATTCAAATACGGTGTCATGTCCATTGCAAGTAATCTCATATACACCGTCAAACTTTGAATAATTGAATAACTTATCGCAACCAAAAAGCAGTGATGATATTAAAAGTATTCTTACAGCCATAATTCTAAAAGTAGCCAGGTATCTAACTAAAAACAAACTTGCCACATAATATCTTCATGTGTAACTACTCAGCCCTATTTTGACTAAAACAAAGTATTAAAAGTGCGGTTTTAGCCACTAAGACACAAAAGCACAAAGTCAGCACAAAGAAAACTTTAGTGATTCTTAGAGTCTTTCTGCCTTTGTGGCATATTTACATCCATAAATGAATCATTAATACCATTTGGTCTCCTGAATAGTTATCTTCATGTTAAAACTCCCCCGAAATCATCTGCATAAGTTCAACAAACTCTCCGTCAGGCCCTTTTACAAAAGCAGTTTTGGCAGCTACATTATTTCCTTCCACCAACCGTACAGGAGATACCAACTCACCCCCGGCATCAAGTGCCATTTGCAGCGCTGTTTCAATATCTTCTACATCAAAACCTACATGTTGAAAATGTGATGGCCTCCCAATACTATCCTCTACTACTCCTTCTGCCATTTCATAAACAAAGTCCTGCCCGGGAAATTTTAGAAAAGCAAGATCAATTTCTACTGAAGACATCGAACCATCCGGTTGTTCAATTCTTAGCGATTTCAAACGATTGGTTACTTCCAACCCGAATGCCCGGCTATAAAATTCGATGGACGAATTCAGGTCAGAAACATAGAGCATAACGTGATTGACACGGGGAGACAACGGGATCTTTTCTGAAACCGGTGTACAATGAACTAATGTGATAACTCCTAACAATATGAATCTTTGAAATTTCATTGGTGTGTTTGTTTGTTGTAATGTAGATTGCACATGATTAGATTCAACCTACAGAATTGTTTAAAACCAATATAGCCATTATGTGGTTACAATTGCAATTCCTTCAATATATAAGGCAAATACTTCTCTCAAAAAATAAGTTTTAAAATTTAAATGAAGCGCGTTATTCAATTAATTTTCGTTCTCACTCTGTTTGGATGCAATAAGGATGAAAATATCGAACCCATACCCGATATTGTGATTACAGAAAATGAGTTTACTGAAGGTGATGTCAGCAATATCCTGGCTGCAATCCCACTACAATTATCTGCCACCTACAACCGGGCGCTCAACATAACCTATTCTACTTCAGAAGCATCAGCGCTAAATGATATTGATTTTATACCTACAGAAGGCATATTGACTTTCCAACCAGGGGAAATTGAAAAAGAACTTATCATCGAAATCGTCTCTGATAAGCACATGGAAATCAGTGAAGAATTTGAACTTCAGTTAGTAATAGAAGGAGAAATTACAACTCATATCATTAATATTTTGGATAATGATTATACATATACGATCCAAAAAGAAAGTGAAGGATTCATTACACCTGATACATATCCAAGTATGCGCATGATCTGGAGCGATGAATTTGAAGGCAATGCCCTGAATACAAATAACTGGGGATATGACCTGGGGGATGGTTGTGACCTGGGTATTTGTGGCTGGGGCAACGAAGAATTACAGTCTTATACCGATCAACCCGAAAATATTTATCTGGAAAACAGTAATCTGCACATTGTGGCGCAGCTGAATCCACAGTACACAAGTGCCCGTATTCAAACAGCCGGGCTGAAGGAATTCCAGTTTGGAAGAATTGATATTCGGGCAAAATTACCATATGGACAAGGGATATGGCCTGCTATCTGGATGCTGGGTGCCAATATAGGCGATGTTGGATGGCCCAAATCAGGTGAAATTGATATCATGGAAATGATCGGAAGCGAGCCGCTGACAGTACATGGTACAGTTCATTATGATAACGGAGGCTACCAATCGACAGGTCGCGCAAAATCAATCACTAAACCCGAAAGTTTCAGTGAAGAATTTCATGTATTCTCGGTTGTCTGGGATCGCAATTCAATCAAATGGTATGTTGATTATGATGAATACTTTTTCGTTACAAAATCATCGTTAGGCGAAAATTATCCTTTTAATAATCCCTTCTATTTTTTGCTCAATGTTGCAATCGGTGGTAAATGGCCTGGCAACCCTGATGAAACAACCGTATTCCCCCAGGAAATGGTATTGGATTATGTGCGGGTTTTTCAATAATTAAGTAATTCAAGAATATCTCGAAAGAAATCTTTAATGCTTTTTTCAGTTATAATAACTGGATTACAGTTATACTTTGTGTCTGATATCTTGAAGTTCTTTTAAAAAATTGGGGCAAAAATCGTAGCCATTTTCCCAGGCTATACCACCACCTGGCTCCACAAATAGTTTATTGAAATTCGTAGGATCTAACAACTCTTTGGTAAATCCTTTACCTAAATAAGGTTTCAGATTTACTAGTTTTTCATCTCCATCAGAAAACTTTAACCAAACAATGAAATCCTCAACAACTTTTAATTCAATAACTTCATTCATATTACTAATTTAACGGTTTTATAGGACTCAAAGATTCAGGTACTGCCGCTTTTTCCCAATTATCAAGCAATTCCTGTTTATGAATTGATGCCCATTCCAGTACCATTGCATTTGCTCTGGGTGGTAATTTCCCAGCTAGAATGTCTAGTGTTTTAATATCATATTCCGATCTATGTCCTTGATATTCTGCATGAAAGTGCGGCGGATTGTGATCCATGAAATACATTCTAATAATTATTCCATAGAAACGACTTATTTCTGGCATTTTCTAAATATAACTCAATTTTATAGCTAAATAAGTCTTATGACTAATATTCACATTATTGAGTAGTAATTCCACCATGCTGTACCCCAATTAAATTTTGCACAAAAAACTTTGATGTATTTTGAGACCAGTGGGATCCATCTGTGCCTTGATTTTCCTTAAATCTATTAAATTACACCCACTAACTTCTGACATCACAATAGATATGAAAATTTATACCTTCCTTTTTGTTACAGTAAGCTGTCTGGTATCCTGCTCCCCAAATAAAGAAACTCAAACGCCACCTAACATCATTTACATCCTGGCCGATGACCTCGGGTATGGTGATGTAGGTGCATATGGCCAGCAACTTATACAAACTCCCAATATCGATGCACTGGCATCTACGGGGATGCTTTTCACACAACATTACTCGGGTTCTCCCGTGTGCGCCCCTTCCCGATACATGCTGTTGACCGGGAAACACCCGGGCCATGCCCACATCCGTGGAAATGATGAATGGGCTTCGAGGGGTGATGTGTGGAACTATGCGGCGGCAGTGGAAGATCCAAACCTTGAAGGCCAGCGCCCGATACCAAACGAAACCCTCACCCTGGGTGAAATGTTGCAATCAAATGGATACAAAACTGCCATTGTAGGCAAATGGGGACTGGGTGCGCCACTTACCGATGGGATCCCCAACAAACAGGGATTTGATTTCTTCTATGGCTACAACTGCCAGCGCCAGGCACACAACCTGTATCCAAAACATTTATGGAAAAACCAGGAAAAAGACTGGCTTGATAATGAACTGATTGCCCCCGGAACAAACCTGCCTGAAGGTGCTGATTCTCTTGATATCGACAGCTATTCCAGTTTTTTTCAACCTGACTATGCTCCCGAAAAAATGCAAAAAGAGGTGATTGGTTTTATTGAGGCCAATAAGGATCAGCCGTTCTTTCTCTATTACGCGTCGCCCATTCCACATTTACCCCTGCAGGTTCCCATGGATTCACTGATGAAATATGAAGAAATATTTGGAGATGAAGCCCCTTACGCCGGGAATCGAGGTTATTTCCCGAATCGTTATCCGCGGGCAGCTTATGCTGCAATGGTATCCTACCTCGATAGCCAGGTGGGAGAAATTGTAGTATGCCTGAAAGAACTTGGGATTTATGACAATACGCTGATTATTTTTACAAGCGACAATGGGCCCACCTACGATGTTGGTGGATTTGATCCCTACTACTTTAGCAGTGCAGCACCATTTCAGGATGGACGTGGGAGGACAAAAGGGAATACGTACGAAGGAGGTATTCGCGTTCCAATGATTGCCTCGTGGCCAGGCCATATTGAGCCCGGTAGTACAAACGATGTGATATCTGCATTTTGGGATGTAATGCCAACATTTTCAGATATTGTGGGAAATAAAAATTCATTTGATACCGATGGTATTAGTTTTTTACCTTCAATGACAGGAATACAGGAAGACCAGGTGGAACATGAATTTTTATACTGGGAATTCCCAAGTTATGGCGGACAACAAGCAGTACGAATGGGTGATTGGAAGGGTATCAGAAGGAATATTTTCAAAGGAAATATGGATATAGAGTTGTACAACCTGGCCTCTGACATTCGTGAAGAGTACGATGTTGCAATGGCAAACCCCGAAGTTGTAGCAAAAATCCGGGAGATCATGAAAAATGAACATACTCCCGCTACGATTGAACGATTTAAGATGGAAGCCTTAGGAGATCCAATGGCTGCAAATAATGAATAATCCTGTTCACACACATTTTTCAAAAATGTTCGTTAGGAGAAATGAAGGTTATTCCACAGAAATGGGTGTAACAGTCTGAAAATGGAAAGATACCGACAACGGAGTTGTCGAACCTTTGTAGTATGATTCAATAAATTATCAGTTGGGCTGCGTAGCTGCGATACCTAATCATACCATTCAAACAAGTATCTGTCATCATATATATTCGATTGTGTATGTCAGGTTACTGCTTTTTCGCAACATTTCAGAAACACCACAATATCGTTCCTGAGATAATTTAACTGCTTTTTCCACCTTATTATGGTCAAGATCTTTGCCATAAATCTTATATTTTAATCGAATGTCAGAATAGTACTTAGGGTGCTCATCGGTTAGATCAGCTTCTATATCCACTTCCATTCCTGTTATGGGTACCCTCATTTTTTCCAGTAATGAAGCCACATCCATGCCGGTACATCCTGCCAACGAAGTGAGTAATAGTTTTTTTGGAGTGGGCCCCGTGTTGTTCCCTAACGGCGGGTGTGCATCAATCCGGATGGTATGTTCGCCGATGGTGGAATCAAAAGCCAGCTTTTCTACCCAAACGGTAGATACTTTGTGTGTTGTTTTATCCATTTTACAATTAATTCAGAATATTAAAAAAGTCGGCCAAAATGGGCCTGCCGTTTTTCGAGCCTAATGGCTGGCAAAAATACATGCTGACGATTAATTTTAACAAATAAGAAATACCTTTTTCCATTCCTATGATTTTTTAATAATTTGGTGGATTATTGAAAATCATTTCAGCATAAACATTATTGATATGAAAACCCGCGGAATTCTTTCGATCAGCATCCTTACCCTTTTCATTTACGCATTTGTTCCTCTCAATCAACCTGAAACAATTAGCCAGGTGTTAATAGAAAATATGGGTGAACTTCT
>CAZONK010000149.1:0-8487 GCA_964581095.1 uncultured Roseivirgaceae bacterium | reverse complement strand
CTTAATTTTATATTTAGTCGGCCCTGTGGGCGGAAAATTCACGTGAATTTTCCGGATTAATTGAGGATAAGATTATATTTTACTTTAATTTACTACTATTAAAATTCTGATTTATAATATCTTATAGCAAACAAATTATTTTATACTAAATTTTTTAGTATTACTCCCAAGCAGGAACGCATTCGTTACCCCTACCACTGCACCAAGCAGATGAGACTCCCAGGAAACGATTGGGTTTGCAGGAATTATCTGCAGAAACATACTTCCATAAATGGTTATTACAATCCCGGATAGTATTACAGATTTAAAATCTTTTTTGAAAAATCCGTAAAATATAAGAAATGAAGCCAGGCTAAATATCAATCCACTGGCACCAATATGTATTGCCTGTCTTCCAAAAATCCAAACCAGCAAATTGGTGAAAAAGTAACTCTGTAAAAAAACCCTGGAAGCATACCGCGGGTAAAAATAGTAAAGCATTGAACCTAGAATCAGTACGGGAAAGGTATTACCACTAATGTGATATACACTACCATGAATCAGTGGCATAGCCAGTACACCAAGTAGCCCTTGTGCAGTGCGTGGATATACACCTAAAAACCCGAAGTCATAATGAAATTTGTACTCAATAAAAAAAAGCAGCCACATGATAAATACCATGCGGCTGGGTACAATTATACTTTCTTGTAAAGAGTATTTTCCGGCCATCCCGCATTATCTCGAAGATGGGTCCTTTATCATTTTGAGTTCAATCATTTTTGATTCTGCGTATCCTATAGACATGTAACCCAGCACACCACCAGACGCCTCGGCAATACGTTTTGCAAAATCTTTGAGACTCTCATGAAATCTTGTTGCGAATTTTTTATTGAGTTTTGGGAGAATTGAATTAAGTTGCTTCAGTTCTTCTTCAATCATTTTATTTCGATCCTCCAGATCATTGGGGTATTTAGATATTCCTACTTTTAATTTATCCTCAAAATCTTGAGTAACCTCATTATAGTAAGCCTTTAATTCCTTCCTTGCTTTAATTTTTTTCATTGAGGAAATTGAGATGGCTTCACGTATTTCAGACTTATCAATTTTACCATCTGCGCCTGCTACAAGAATTGCAACCATTATAGGTGCTCCATACATTAAGTTTATTTCATCTTGTTCAAGGTCTTCGAATTCAGGAATCATAATATTTTGTTTACTAAATCAAAAAAAAATAAATAAAGAACAAAAATATAATATTGGCTATATTTCTATTGATTTTGGTATCATTTTTATCTATTAATCTCATAATTATTTACCTTTTAAACAAATTTGCTTTCTCAACCCAATTAACGGTATGTACAAGGAAACTCCTATAAAAATATTCTGTGTTGAAGATGATCCGGCATATTCGAAATTTTTGGAGTATGTATTAAGTTTAAATCCCGATTTTGAGGTTTCATTTTTTGAGAACGGCAAAGATTTTATTGCCCATTTACATGAAGGACCTACCATTATCACTCTCGATTATGCACTTCCTGACACAATGGGAGATGATGTATTAAAACATATAAAAGAAGTACACCCCGATATACCAGTAATAATAATATCAGGACAACAGGAAGTAGGTACTGCAGTAAATTTACTCAAACTCGGAGCTTTTGATTACATTATTAAGGATGAAGAAACGAAGGATCGACTACTATTTTCAATAAAAAATGCCAGGAACAGTGTAAACCTGACTAATGAAATTTCTACCCTTAAAGAGGAAATTTCTACTAAATATGACTTTAACAGTATAATAGGATCAAGTCCGGCAATAAAGAAAATATTTCACTTAATGGAAAAGGCTATTAAAAATAACATAGTCGTGTCTATTACCGGAGAAACGGGAACAGGAAAAGAGGTAGTAGCAAAAGCAATACATTACAACTCCCGCCGAAAAAAAGGAAAATTCATAGCCGTAAACATTACCGCTATTCCGCATGAATTGATAGAAAGTGAATTGTTTGGACACGAAAAAGGTGCCTTTACAGGCGCTAATTCCAGAAGGATCGGGAAATTTGAAGAAGCAAATAAAGGAACATTATTTTTAGATGAAATTGGTGATATGGATCCATCCTTGCAGGCTAAATTACTCCGCGTTCTGCAAGAAAAGGAAGTAACACGCATTGGTGGCAATGACATAATCCCCCTTGATGTCCGCATAATAGTGGCAACGCATAAAATCCTTGAAGAAGAGGTAAGAAAAGGGAATTTTAGAGAAGATCTTTATTATCGTTTATTAGGTCTACCAATAAATTTACCACCACTTCGTGATAGGGAGAATGATATATTACTAATAGGTCGACATTTCCTTAAAGAATTTGCAAAGGAGAATGATGTAAAAGCCCTTTCTTTATCTAATGAGGCTAAAGAAAAATTATTAAAATATAGTTTTCCCGGAAATGTACGAGAGTTAAAATCTATCATTGAATTGGCTTCGGTAATGACTGAAAGTAGCGAAATAATTGCAGATGACATCAAATTGGGAAGCATAAGGAACGAAAAAAACCTGATGATGGAAGAAATGACAATGAAAGATTACACAGACAAGATCCTCAGCTATTTCCTTGAAAAACATGATAATAACGTATTATTTGTTGCGAATAAACTCGACATAGGCAAATCCACAATCTATCGATATTTGCAGGAAACAAAGGAATAATTTTTTTTAACTATTAAGTTATGCCCAGGAATTCGAAGCTGAAATTGTATATTGAAGAGGAATCATTTTATAAATCTGTTGTTGAGGATGGTTCCGATATAATATTTATTGTTGATTATAGTGGGGTAATACTTTACCACAATCCGGCTGTTTATCATATTCTTGGATACCCGATAAAATCTCTCATTGGAGATAGCTTTTACAACTATCTTTCAAATGAAAATTCCGAGCAGTTTAAAATTAAATTTAAGGAGTGTATAAAATTTCCATATTCAAAAAATATTGAATTTAAGTTTCGAAAATCTGATGGAAATTATCAATACCTGGAATTCAACGCTATCAATTTGAGAAACAAAGAAGGTATTGATGGCCTTATTCTTGATTGCCGGGATATTACCCAGCTGAAAATGGATTCGGAAGAATTACTCCATGCGAAACAGGCAAAGGAACGATTTTTGGCCAATATGAGTCACGAAATTCGTACACCCATGAATGGGATAATTGGAATGGTGAACCTTTTAAATGAAACGACTCTTACCACTGAACAAAATAAGTATATAACTGCTATCAAAAGTTCAGCCGATAACCTGAAAGTAATTATTAATGATATTCTTGACCTTTCGGCATTTGAAAGTGGCAAGTTGACATTCGAAAAAATTGGATTCAGAGTCAGTGATCTTATTCCTCAGGTAGTTGAAATGTTTTTGCCCCAGGCTAAAGAAAAAGGTATCAATCTTAACTATACGTTTATCCCGGGATCTGAGATGGTTTTGTTAGGCGATCCTGTAAGGGTAAGCCAGATATTGATTAATCTTATAAGTAATGCCGTAAAGTTTACATATGATGGCGAAATTCAGGTAAATACCAAAATTGAAAAGAAAATTAATAATATTGCCTATGTTCAATTTGATGTGAAAGATACCGGGATTGGTATTCCAGAAGATAAAATAGATTCAATATTCGATTCCTTCAGGCAAGCCGACGAAAGCATTACCAGGAAATTTGGTGGTACGGGCCTGGGCCTCTCTATTGTAAAACAGTTAATAGAATTACAAAACGGATCAATATCAGTTGTCAGCAAAGAAAAAGTTGGAAGTACATTTAGTTTTACATTACCATTTGCTAGTGGTACAACCGAGGACCTGATTGTTGATAAGAATTCCCAGCAATCTTCGGAATTAACTAAAAAGCTAAATAAAATGAACGTACTTATGGTCGAAGATAATGACATCAATCGGCTATATGCTTCCAATATTATCAAAAAGTGGGGATGTAACGTGGATGAGGCAGAAAATGGACTCATTTGTCTCGAAAAACTAAAAAAGAAACAATATGATATCATTCTTATGGATGTTCAAATGCCGGTTATGGATGGGTTCGAAACAACAGTTGCCATAAGAAATAGCCTGAACCCACCGAAATCCAATACGCCAATCATTGCCTTAACTGCAAATGCAATTAAGGGTGATAATGAAAAATGTATTGCCCTGGGAATGAATGAATACTTGTCAAAGCCATTTGATCCGGAAGATTTATTTTATTTGCTATCAAAATATTATACTTCTCAAGATGTAGATAAAAACCTTGAGGAAGCTAAGGAGAAAGCTATAGAAGGTAAAAATGAATTCGACACAAAAAGCGGCGACCTTACGGATCTTAATCATTTGAATTCAATATCAAATAACGATTCTTCATTCGTAAAAGAAATGGTTACTACATTTATAGAGGCCACGCCTGATTCACTTGCTAAAATGGAAAGTCATCTGGAGGGTAAGGATCTCCTTTCTATTGGTCAAATCGCCCATAAAATCAAGCCATCACTGGCATTCATGGGTATTGAATCATTGAAAACAACTGTACTTGATATTGAACTTTTGGGAAAAGAGGGAAAGGATTTTGAACAACTTTCAAAACTGGTTCCATCTTTTATTAGCAAGGTTAATAATGCTATTGAAGAGTTAAGAGAGAAACTAAAGGAACTGGGTTAACATCAACTCTTCACCTTAACCCGTTTAAACAGCCACTATTCTAACTTAGCGGTGCATAATTGCAATTTTCCTGTAAAGCATTGGCTTACCTTCAACTCCCATAATCAAATGATACATCCCGTTAGGAATCTCTGCTGTTGATATGGTAATCCTGGAATTACGGAAAAACAGGTCACCTTCAAGCATAGTTATTCCACGTTGATCAATAAGTTTCCAATAATAATCATCCCTGGAAAGGATATATTTATCATCAAGTACAAAATGGAAATCATTAAGGACCGGATTAGGATAAACAGTGATATTTTGCAGTTCGCCTATCAGATCATCTTCAATAGCCGTGATATCATTTGCTTTCTTACTGTCATTGATTTTCCGGTATCCAACCTGATAAATTTCATTGGTTTCCAGGTCCTGAACAAACACAACCACGGCAAGTTTGTCAGGATCGTAAATATTGACAAATTCCTCATTAATATCCCATACCAAACTATTTTCCCCATCCATGTTATTCACAGACAATACCGATGCAATATCCACCACTGTACCAACACCTGTATTTGCATTATACAGCCAGTTTTGATTCCAACTCAATCCAGTTGCGTCCGGCATCATTTTCTTTACAACGTTGTAAGCTATATTTCCACTATTCGTACTGATATCTTCTTCTATCACTGTGGTAAATATCCTCAGAGGCCTGTCAAAATCCATATTTGCACTTAAGCTCCAACTTACTTCAATGATATTTTCATCGGTGCTTTCAATTACAATATTATCAACGTTCAATGGAGGTTCTACGAGAGAGCGGCTATCAACCAATGCAGAATTAAATCCAGGTTCTAAACTCAATCCACTAAAACCAAATTCAATGTTGGGTGAGCCATCCAGAATGGTATGGATAGGAGTTGATAATCCATATTTACCACTTCTTACACGAGGCGCATTGTCGTTATCCTGATTTAATTGATCGGGATCCCCCGCACTGATATGGTAGTTTATATACACAATATCTTTGGGCTTCAATGCATTCTGAATGGCATTCATGTTATTGTTAACAAGATCGAATGTTGCATCATTCAAACTGGTGAAATTTTCAGCCAGGACGGATCGTTTTTTATCACCAATGAATAGGTTATCGAAACCAAAGCCATTCATTGTTGTATCGGCATTGTCAGCATTTGCAGCAAAGTAGAATCTCACCCTTACCTTTTGCTGATTAATAATCTCATCAGGCAAAGTATACCTGGCCCTTCGCCAGGTGGTGGCAGTATCCGATGTCCATCCATTTCCAAGGTTCGTCTGACCCGGATTGGATACAATATTCCTGCTGTTATACCAATCTATACCCCGATCTTTTTCTCCGACAGTTTTCCAAATGATCCCGCCGTCAAGCGAATACTCAAATACAGAACCATCCTTATTCTCTTCACTTGATGTGAAGTAATCAAAGGCAATCATAGGTCTTTCAATTCCACGGAAATCAAAACATGGACCATTTACTACGCTCCGTTCGTTATCCAGGTAAGTATATTTAGTACCAGGGTCAATATTGGATCCTGTCCACCATACTTTGTTCCTTAGTGGATCGTTCTGTGAATTTATTCTTGCTCCATCGGCGATTCCCCAAATCCAGGACGTATCACTTTCAACTACATTCTGCTTGGTTTCATCTGCTTCCACAAACCAGCCGCCACGACCCAATTCAAAGTTTTCAGTATATCCCCTGGAGATTGATAATGCCTGGGCCGGTAATATCTCGACCCGCTGTTGCAAAGAATCTACGCATCCTGTTGAAGTTGATACTGAAAGTACAACATCAAATAAATCACCTTTAGATGCATCAACGAACTGGTGTTTTGGCTGTTCATATGTACCAAAACTCACCGATCCGTTAGCGTGATCTCCATCGGTAATTGTATTGCCTGGTGCTCCTTGTATGGTATTACCGTCACCCCACTTCCAATTGTATTGCGAAATAGCATCCTGTGAACCCGGTTCAAGTATTGTTTTATCAATAAATAATGTAGTATCGTTAAAACATATACTGCTCCAATCAAAGTCAATGATCGGAGGCTTACCAAATGTAGCAGTGATTGTTGTATCCGCAACACAACCAAGACTGTTTGCCAGAGTTTTTACTGAAAGTGATATCTGCTTGATCCCAGGATCTTTAAAGAACATAATCGGGTTTTGATCTTTCTCAAACCGTTCATTATTAAAATTCCATTCCCACTTTACAATTGAATCTTCAGGGAAGACTTTATTTACAGTAGTAACATCAAGGAACTGAATAGAATCCAGTGCACAGAAATTTGTCGTAACAAAATCAACTTTGGGCTTTGGGTGAACCCGAATTGTAACGGGCGCCACTGTAGTGCCACTTGTAATGGGATCAATAACCGTGTACGTTATAAGATGGGTAGTCACACCCGCTAATAAGGGATCGAATAGTCCAGCTGCGCCATCAATTATTCCTATTCCTGCCCAAATTCCTGTCGTAATATTAGGTTTTAGATCATCAAACAAGTTGATTACACCCTGATTTTCACAATAATCCTGTCCGGGTTTAGTTCCAAATTCGATATCGGGGTTCCTGTCAATCCTTATAATTTTTAAATCAAAATTTATACAACCATTTAAATTTGTATAGGTATAAACTAATGTATCGAGGACAAAATCATCTCCATCAGGTATATTGACAGCAATCGGTACATAAAACCCATTTAATGACCCTTTTCCTGTCCAAACACCCGGTGGTGTTCCAGGAGACGCCAGCAATGGAATATCCGGATCACTTTGCGCATATTGATTGTTTGCCGGTTGCAATATATCTACCACAGGCAATGGATTGATTGTAATTATTACATCATCCGAAACTGCAGGACAAGGCCCGGTTGCACCGGTACCATCGGGATCATTTGTTGTAATTGTAAGCGTTACCGTTCCGGCTGAAATTTCACCTGTTGATGGTTGATACGTCGCTAAAGGATCGTTGATACTGCTGAATGTACCGGCGCCCCCACTCCAGGTTATACTGGTAGCCGAACCTCCGAAAGTGGCATTAAGTGATGCAACCCCGTCCTCGCAGATAGGAAAATCAAGTCCTGCGTCTACAATCGCCGGTGGATTTACCGTTACTACAACGTCCTCAAAAGGTCCAGGGCAACCATTAGCAGATGGTGTAATTCTATATGTTACTGTACCCGAAATAGCTGCATTAGGATTAATCAAATCCTGTGCAATCAAAATACCCGAACCATTATTTGCTCCAAGAATACCATTTGTAATGCTTAGTACGACCCAATCGAATGTTGTGCCTGCAACAGGATTCGGATCTGTAAGAATTATGTTTGTTTGATCTGGGGAACATAAAAATTCATCCCCACTGGTTGCAACAGCAGGAGTAGGATTAACCGTAACAATAATATTTATAGGTGTTCCATCACAATTATTTGCAAATGGAGTGACTGTATATTGGACTGTTCCTGGTGAATTTGTTGAATTTGTTAGCTGTTGAGCAATAGTTGTAAGGCCTCCAGGTGAATCTGAAGAATTCCCTATACCTGCAGAAGGAGTTGCTGTCCATCGGAAATCAGTTGTAGCCACGCCATTAGGGTTAAATAATAAAATATTGGTGAAATCATCTTCGCATATTGTTTGAATCAGCTGAGAAGCTGCTATATCAGGGATCGGATTTACAACAACCGTATGCACTATCGTGGAAGCGCCTACACATCCTTCGGCATCAACCTGGAAAGTATAAACAACCTGGAGGACATTACTTGTTGTATTTACAAGTTTATCAGCTATGGTAGATCC
>CAZONK010000148.1:0-8555 GCA_964581095.1 uncultured Roseivirgaceae bacterium | reverse complement strand
TAGCTATAATAACCATTGTTACGCCCAAATAATTAGTAATAGTTAAATGGTTAATGCTATAACTGAAAAAACGAAAGCACAACAAAACCTATGAATGCATTCGGGTTCAGTGCAAATAGTACTTTTGACCTTTAACATACTTTTTTGTATTTTGAAACCATTTACTTACTTTTGACGTTAGTAACGTAAGACAATGCTATGATTAAAAGCTTTGGTAATAAGGAAACTGAAAAGATCTGGACAGGAGAAAGATCGAAAAAGCTTCCCGGAAGAATTCAACAGATTGGAAGGCGTAAATTGAGAATGCTAAACAACTCCCAAGACCTTCAAGACCTGAGAATCCCTCCTGCCAATAGACTTGAAAAATTAAGTGGGAAGCATAAAAATTATCATAGTATTAGAATTAATAACCAATGGCGTATTATGTTCATATGGAAAAACGGAAACGCCTTTGATGTTGAAATAATTGACTATCATTAAAATGGACACTATGAAATCTTTAAAAAACATTCACCCGGGAGAAATCTTACTTGAGGAGTTTCTTGTACCTCTTGACATTTCTGCCTACAGGTTAGCAAAAGACACTTTTCTGCCGCAAACACGAATAAGTGAAATAATTAAGGGTAGGAGAAGAATTACTGCTGACACCGCATTAAGACTAAGCCGATACTTTGGAAACTCTGCCAAATTTTGGCTTGGATTACAAGATGATTTTGATCTTGAAGAGGAGAATGAAAGTAAGCGAAAAGAATTAGAGAATATTCATCGGATACCTGATTACGCAGCCTAGTCGAGTAGATGGTTCCGGCTGAGATAGCCGGAGTGCGCCTCTCACATTTATCTGCCGAAATGAAATGCAGGCATAACCCCCAGGCGTATGCATACGTCGAAGCTACTAATCGAGCAACCCGCTACCCTGTTACTTCCTGATACCTGAAACAATCTACAACATGATCATTTACCAATCCACACGCCTGCATATGTGCATACATGATGGTGCTCCCAACGAATTTGAACCCCCGTTTCTTCAGGTCTTTACTTAGGTTATCTGATTCAGGCGTAGTTGCTGGTATTTCATTCATGGCTTTCCACCCGTTATTGATCGGTTTGCCACCAACAAAGGCCCATATGTAATCATCAAAACTTCCAAATTCTTTTTGTACTTCTAAAAATAAGCCCGCGTTGGTTACTGCTCCGTTTACCTTTAGTTTGTTCCGGACAACTCCCGGATCCTGAAGCAGTTCTTCGATCTTATCCCGGTCATACTCCGCAACCTGGTCAGGGTCAAAATTTGCAAAGGCCTTTCGATATCCTTGCCTGCGTTTCAAAATAGTGGCCCAGCTTAATCCCGCCTGGGCGCCTTCCAGAATAAGAAACTCAAAATGTTTCCTGTCATCGTGAACCGGTACGCCCCATTCATGATCATGGTAGTCAATATATTCCTGAAAACCGGTACTCCATTCGCATCTTATTTTTTGCATAGCTGATTTTTTTAGTGATTGTCCTAAGAATCATCAATTTTAATAATAATTGAATGATTTTAGTAATGAACCCACCCCTACCCCTCCCGGGAGGGTACCAGTGGGGTTAATATTATCCTTTTTGCTTACTTAAACGATTGATTTAAATTAATGAACATAACTTCCTGCATTCATATCAAAAGTCCCGCCTGTTGCATGGTCGGCCAGGCCGCTTGCCAGCAGGGCAACCAAAGGTGCAATGTCTTTGGGTTCGGTCATCCGGTTAAGTGCAATATCATCGACCGCAAATCCTTCACCATATTCATCGATAAAATCCTGTGCCATATCGGTTCGTGTAAAACCCGGAGCGACGTTAAATGCCACGATGCCTTCTTTTCCATAAGCCCGTGCAATCGACCGGGTAAGGGCTACCACTCCCCCTTTTGAAGCTGCATAAGCAAGATAATCGCGTGTATCTCCCCGAAATGCTGCCCTCGACGAAATATTGATGAACCTACCACCGCCAAATTCACTGAAATGTGAAATGGCAAGTTTTGATAAATACCCTACCGCGTTGAGATTAACTTCCATCGTTTGGAGCCAGTTATCAACAAACTCCAGATCATCGTCATCCGGATTGGATTTAATGGCAATTCCTGCATTGTTAACTACAGTATGAAGTTGCCCAAACTCTCTTACCACATCCTGGAAAAGCGCATTAACTTCCATAATTTGTGATAAGTCTGCCTTAAATAAAAATGCCCTTCGCCCAATTTCGTTGGCTGTAGATCGTGCATGTTGTTCATTTTGGTGATAATGCACAGCAACTTTTGCCCCACAGGATGCAAGAAGTATTGCTATTGCCTTGCCGATCCCACGTGAAGCGCCGGTAACAAGAATATTTTGACCAGAAAGATCAATTTTCATCTCTGATAAATTTAGTCAGGGAAAAGTGATTTATCAATATTGGGTATAATATTTAGTGCGTTTTTGTAGTAGAGTTTTTTAAGGACCCCATCCTCCAGGTCCAATCCGTACATTCGCCAGAATGCATGGTATCTTTTATAGTATGGAAAATATTCATCGTCCGTTTCCAGTATTCTGAAATAAGTATAGTATTCTTCCGGATGGTAGGAATCTTTTCCAAATAATACACGATCCTGGTACTTTGTGAAAAACTTTTTCGCATTCCGTGGTTGCCGCCCCAGCTCGGCAATAACCGCCCCAATCTCAACATACATATTAGGAAACTCTTCCATCAGCCCACCAAGTGTTGGGAGGTCATTGGCATACCAGCCCATATGCGCATTAATAAAAATAGTATTTGGATGTTTTCTGAAAATGTTGTGCTGCTCATTGATAATGGTCTGCCATGGAGCCGGATCGGTATCACTTCGCTTTCGACGTGGACGGATTTTCAACTCCAGCCAACGTTCATTTTGATCGTTCATTGGTGACCAAAAAGGTTTGGGGTCGGCAGCATGAATGAGAACCGGAATACCCAACTCACCACATTTTGCCCAAACAGGATCAATACGGGGGTCATCGATATGTACCCTGTTACCCTTACTGTCTTTCGAATACATCCCAAGACTTTTATATATTTTCAGCCCGTTGGCCCCTCTTTTTACATCGTCTTCAATTTGTTTAACAGTTTTTTCAGTCCATCCCGCTTGATCAATATTGTTAAAGTCAACATTTGTAAAAACAATAAACCGGTTCGGGAAATTATCCTTTACATTGCGGATAGCCCCCGCCAAATGTTCCACGCTACCCCGGCCACGACCACTCAGGTTTACCATCACGGCCATATTAATTTCATCCATTTCCCCAGCTAGTTTCGACAAGTCCTGGTCGGGCATCCCAAACTGATGATTGTGAACATCAATAAATGGATACTTTGCTTTGGTTACCGGATGTTCAGGAACCTTAAGCGTAGAAGGAGGATCATATGCTTCCCAATCCATGCTTTGGGAGCATGCAATCAGGGTTATTCCTATAAATACAATAAGCAACAGAGGCCCTTTAAAATTCATTGTAATTAATTTAAATGATCAATACCAACCCGCTATAATACTTATTTAAACACAAAATTGTCAATCCTTTTGACAATTTTACTCTTTCAGCCTTTCGGTTAAACATTGTAACTTTATGCAATCATACCGAACTATTCGGGGCAAGCTTGTGTTTTGATTTTACTTATGGGAAAACCACTGATCTACCTAACTTCTGCACTTCTGCTAAGTATTGCCTGGTCCTGCGAAAAAGATCCATTACCTTATAATGCCTTCCAGAGTGTTACTCCAAATGACCAGTGGCTTGTTAGCAAGTCAAAAGTGATTGATGCTGGTCCTGGGCAGGATGGGATCCCTGCACTGGAAATTCCCGAAAAGGTTTTGGCAACCGAGATTGATTTCCTCGATGAAAATGACCTGGTGATTGGAATCAAGATGGGAAACGAGTTTTTTGCATATCCTCATAAAATTCTCGATTGGCATGAAATCATAAATGACAAGGTAGATTCACATCAATTTTCAATTAATTACTGCCCGCTTACAGGTAGTGGTACAGCCTGGAATATGTTACTAACAAAAGAATTTTCTTCGTTTGGCGTATCCGGCCTTTTGTATAACTCCAATTTAATCCCCTACGATCGTCGAAGCGGGAGCTTGTGGTCACAAATGTTGTTGAAGTGTATAAATGGAGAAAAAATAGGCGAGGAACCTGATATGCATGCTATCATTGAAACTAAATGGAGTACCTGGGAAAAAATGTATCCGCAGTCGAAAGTGGTTTCGTTGAATACCGAATTCAAAAGGCCATATGGCAGTTATCCATATATCGAACCACTTACCGGAGCAGATTACAGGACAGATCCATTTCTCATGTTTCCTATTGATGTTTTTGATGAACGGCTTTCACGTAAAGAACGGATATTTGGCATTACAGTAAATGGTGAAGGTAAAGCATATCGTTTTAATTCATTCGAGGGTCCTGTCACTGTAATTCACGACCAGTTGCAGGGGGATAGCTTTGTTGTAGCCGGTAGCACTGACTTAAATTTCATGGTAGCATTTGAAACGCATCTGGAAGACGGTACTGAGATAAAATTTCAACCATTGAACAGTGATTTTCCTGCAATTATGTCTGACACCGAGGGAAACAAATGGGATGTCTTTGGCACCGCAATAGATGGCCCCAGAAAAGGCCAGCAGCTTCTCATTCCCAAATCATTTATGGCGTATTGGTTTGCGTGGGCCACATTCTACCATGATTCTGAAATTTACGGTCAGTAGTGCCTATCAAATTCAATCAAAAAAAATCTGTAAAGGAATTTCATCATATTGTTCCCTCGTTTATCAAGTATCAAACTTGTAAACCATTGAACTTCAGTCTCATCTCATTTCAATTAAATATAGAATTAACCATTTAGATATTATTAATTAACAAAGCATTGATTTCATGTTCCAATGTCCCCCGCTGGCCTGTCCGTACAACTTTGGCAGGCGGGCGGGGGAATAGCGTGGAAATTGCGCGTGGGAAGGGGGTGGTATTTATTTCCATGCTTGGATACTTACGTAGTATTCAATTCCCATATATGCAAAAAGAAGTGGCTTGAATTTGATTTTTTCCTCCCCCTAACCCCCTCAAAGAGGGGGACATGGAAACTCATTTCATAGCACGTGTAACCTTCATTTAATTGTACTTTTCTAAGCTTATAGTTAGTCGAATTCATAGTCTTGAATTGTAGTTTGTCTTTAAATTTTCCAATCAGATAGTTACAATTTGATTAATAATTCAAGGTATCGATTTAATCAACTAACTTAATTTATAATAGTTAGATGGTTAGTTCTAAAAAATTATTTGCATTTGTTCATGAAATTTGTTTACCATTGCTGTGGATAGGGCATTAATAAGAGGTTAAACAATTTAATAATTTTGAAAAGGTCATTTTTTAATCTGCTGGTACTAACAGGTTTTCTTTCCGGATGTATTAGCGGATTCGAAACAAATAATATTGCACAGCTAACATTTAATCCAAAATTTGCCTTACCGCTCGTAAATTCTACTTTTGGGTTTAAAGAATTCCTGGAGAATTCAGATTCTGCATCCATTATTGAAATTGATGAAACAGGGTTAATTACACTTGTTTACGACAGTGGCCCAATATTTTCTCAGGATGCTGAATCTCACATAAAAATACCCAATACTACAACTCGTGAGTCTTTTAGCTTTACAACCGGAGAATTGGTGGCTTTACCAATTGATTTAACCATTACCAAAAAGCAAACTTTTTCATTTACCATAGTAACCCCAGAAGGTGACGAAATAGATTCAGTATTTCTTGAATCCGGTGAAATGAAATTGGACCTGGACTCTAACTTCCCGGCATCCGGTGAAGCCATCTTCCGTTTTTTGTCCCTTTCCAGCAATGGTGTTATCGAGGAAGATAAATTTGAATGGGAGTATAACGGACAACAACCTTCCTTCGATTTTACCGACATTATTGATCTCTCCGATCTGAAAGTTGATTTAACCGAAAATGGTACATCTGTGAACAGGTTTATTTTTGAAGTAGAAATTACCTTGTTTTATAAAGGTGAAGACGTTTTTGATAACCAATCATTTGATCTTTCGCTCGAACTTCTGGATTTTGAGTTTAAATCAATTTTTGGCAAAATTGCCGAACGATCAATTACCGCTGATGCAGATACCATTAAACTCAACTTTTTCAACAATCTTGGGGAGGGCTCTTTTCAACTCGATAAGCCCGAGATAAATCTTACAATTGGAAATGGATTTGGCATTCCTGTTGAAGTCCAATTAAATTCGCTAATTGGTTCCAACGATACAAAGGAAGTACAACTTACCGGTTCAATCACTGATCCCCAGGTAATTGGATTTCCTGCAGTCGAGCAGTTGGGAGATACAATATTCACTTTGTTATCCATCAATGCCGATAATTCAAATCTGGGTGATGTTTTATCTATACTTCCTAATAAAATTATCTACGGTTTTCAGGGTACGCTCAACCCGCAAAGCTTGACCAATGAAAATTTTGCATTGAGAGAAAGTGAATTGAATATGAGCCTCGAGATAAGGGTTCCGCTTATTGGAAGCGCATCCAATTTGAAGGCAACAAAAGAATATCCATTTGATGGAGCAGCTGATGTAAGTAATATTGTATTTGCATTATTCCAGGTATTTACCGACAACGGATTTCCATTTTCCCTGGATTTGCAAATTCATTTTCTGGATCCCAATGGAAATGTGCTGGAAACATTAATTGATGAAATTGACCAACGAATTGTAGAAGCTGCAAAAGTTGATGGCGAAGGAAATGTAACAGAAAGCTCTCAAAAAACTGTACAAATTCAATTTAGTGCTGACAAAATAAACCGTATCCAGGATGCTACTTCCATCCGTATTGAAGCAATTATAAATACTACGAACAATGGTGCCAACAGTGTCAAGATACTTGACAATTATGAAATGCAGATTAAAATTGGAATGCAAACTGAATTCGCCTTAACATTTTGAAAATGAAGCAATATAAAATCCTCATTGTTTTGTTTATTTCCTCTTTCACTATGGCGGTTGGGCAAAATCAGATTACGCTGTATCAAATGCATAATAGCATTCCCCAATCAAATCTTATTAATCCCGCTATTACCCCGGATGCGAAAGTGACCGTGGGATTACCGGTACTATCTTCTGTATATCTTGCATTTGCCTCTCCTCTCTCTTACAATGATGTTTTTACCAGGGGTGCAGATGATTCTCTGCGTTTTAATAGCAATTCAATTCTTGGCCGGCTGAAAGAAAACAACAAGATTGAACTGGATGGAAACGTAGCGCTACTCTTCTTAGGTTTCAATACTAAAATAGGGTTTTTTTCCCTAACAGCCAATTCAAGGGTGGACGGAGCTTTTACTGTTCCGGGAGACCTGATAAGTTTTGCCCTGAAAGGGACCGAAGGGGGTGTAAATGATATCAGTCAAATTTCAATCAATCGATTGGACCTTAGTGCCACCTTGTTTAATGAACTGGGCCTGGGTTATACAAGAAATATAACGGATAACCTCTCGGTTGGACTACGGGTAAAATACCTTCAGGGAATAGCCAATGCCACCATTGATGGACTGAACGGCAGTATTCAAAGCAGTATTGACAGTATTAATTTGTCGATGGATGCCTGGGCTTTGCATACTGCCGGCCTCTCTGCTATTGAAAATGGCCAGACAGATTACTTTTTATTTAAAAACAGCAACGCCGGTTGGGCTTTTGACCTGGGGGCTGAGTACCAGCTTAATGATAACATACATCTTTCTGCGGCTGTCCTTGACATGGGCAAGATCACCTGGAAACAGGAAACTAAAAGTTATTTGTTCGATGACGTAAACTATACATTTGAAGGTGTAGATTTTTTGAAATTTATTGGTACTGAATCTGAACAATCAGATGTAATAGGACAGGAGTTGGATTCTTTAGGAAATTTATTTGATCCCGAAGAAGTTGAAGGAACTGTTTATTCAACACCCCTTGTAGGCAAGTTCTACCTTGGCGGCACATACGCTATCAAGGATATGCACTATTTTGGGTTGGTTTTCGCAGGTGAAGTATTTAAATCGAGATTGACGCCCCTTGTTGGCCTCACCTATAATATCAAACTGGGGAAAATTCTGAATGTAGGTATCAATACTTCCTATCGTAACAAACAATTTGGCAACATTGGTGCCGGACTTTCAGCCCGGTTTGGCCCGATTCAAATCTACGGTCTGGCCGATAGTTTCAGCGCACTAATCTTCAAGCAACAGGATGCCCGTCTTGTCAGTTTCAGGGTAGGTCTGAATATCATGGCCGGTAAGATGGATAATTAATCTATCCTTATTGAGAGATTGATATTCTGTGAATCCTTATTAAAAACATTAAAACCCGTATCGTTCCTATGGAACTACATTGCTACTTCTTCAAAGAAAGGGACTGCCCTCCCTTCTTATAATATTTCATCCTTACAGGATTTTTTGTAAAACTCCATTAACCCGCATTATGCACTAGAAAATCTATTACGCCACTAAACAGCTTCAAATCAGA
>CAZONK010000147.1:0-8653 GCA_964581095.1 uncultured Roseivirgaceae bacterium | reverse complement strand
GGTCAAATAGGATACGAAAATCAACATTCAGACGATTCCATTGAATCGATTGATTGGAACAAACTTCGAAGCGTACTTCGTAGAAGTTGGTATTGGCTCCTGTTTATCTTATTTATAACCAACCTCGGAGGGTATTTATATATACGCTATACAAAACCACTGTTCGAATCCAGTTCAGAACTTAAGCTTGACGTAAAAGAGCAAGCCACTTCATTGGGATTATCCCCTTTTGCCAATTCATATAGCAATATGGACAATCTGTCGGGTGAAATTGAACTAATAAATTCAAGGTTATTCTTTAATAAAGTAATTGAAACAATTGATCTGGAAGTACAATACTTCACATACGGTCAGATCCTTGATGACGAAAAATACAAACATGCCCCTTTTACGATAAAATATGAAATTAAAGATGGGTCGTTTTATAACAAACCAATTGACGTTACACTGCTAAATGAAAATTCGTTCGAATTAAGTTACGATTACATGGGTGCAAGAGTTGAAAACCAATACCTGTTTGATGAGCCCTTTGAAAATGAGCACTTCAAATTCACTCTTAGTTCTACACCCTATTTTAGTGATGATTTACTTGATGAGAATTTTTATTTCATTGTTAACAGCCATGAATCACTTGTTCATTACCTCGAAAGTAATATCACGGTAGAACCATTAAATCTCAACGCCCACACCATACGGATTTCTTTCCGCGACTATAATAAATTAAAAGCCTATGACCTTGTCAATGCCATTGATACACTCTATCTGAGATACACAAACCTTCAAAAAAATCAGGCCAATGAAAACAAAATAAAATATCTGAACGAACAAATGAAGGATACTGAAAAAATTCTTAGCTCGTATGAAAATTATTTTGAAAACTTTACAATTGAGAACAAAACTGTTGATCTTGATGAGGACGTTAAAAAGACGCTCGATAATTTGAACAAACTGGACTCTCAACGTTACAACCTTAGATCCAGGATAAAACATATAGAAGAGATCTCAGATAAAATAATTACAGAAGAACTGGAAGATGTAAATATTAAACGACAATATCTTCCCTCTTATATCCTAAAAGAAATAGAGGCCTTTGACGAGCTCTACTTTGAGCAGAAGCAACTGGCACTGTCTTACAAAGAGAACACATTTGCCTATGAGCGGAAAAAGCAGGAATTGGATTTAACAAAAGGATCGCTTGTTACCAACCTGAATCAATATAAGCTCAACCTGTACGAAAATCTCAGTGAGTTAAATAAAAAGAAGAGAGAGCTGGAGGGCAATCTTTTGAATTTACCTTCAAAAGGAACTGAATATAATAAATCAAAGAGGTTTTATGGGCTTTATGAGGAAATGTATCTGTCACTAATGAAGAGCAAGAATGAATTTGAAATTGCAAGGGCCGGAACAGTGCCCGATTTCAAAATTCTTTCAGCTGCAACAATGTCAGAAACTCCTATTTCGCCGAAAAAATTTATTGTTTATGGGGTTGGACTAATTTCCGGACTGATATTTTGCTTTTTATTTATTGGAATAAACTATTTGACCAGTACAAAAATTACAAGTGTACAGGATGTAACCAATCAAACGAATGCTCCAATTGCAGGAACATTACCTTTTGATGGGCACATAAGTGAATCATCGCGTATGGTTGTAATAAACCAACCCAAATCTTCCACAAGTGAAGCTTTCCGTGCCATTCGGACCAATATTGAATTTATGGTCCCAAATAAAAAACAAAAAATTATATCTATATCATCTACTATCAGCGGCGAAGGTAAAACTTTTGTAACACTGAATCTCGCAGGTGTAATAGCCATGTCAAATTTAAAGGTGGTAGTTCTTGATCTTGATTTAAGACGACCAAAAATTCACCAAAATTTTAATGAAAATCCATCGGATAAAGGGATTAGTACGGTATTGATTAATAAACACAAGATCGAGGAAAGCATCCGTAAAACAGATATAGAAAACCTTGATTATATCCCGGCAGGTCCTATACCTCCAAACCCTTCGGAGCTTCTGTTAAATGGTTCATTCGAAAAGCTACTCCATGACCTGCAGGAAACATATGATATTATTTTATTGGATACTCCCCCCATCGGACTTGTTACAGATGCAATTATGGCAATGAAAATGGCAGACTTAAAATTATTTGTTGTCCGGGCTGAATTTTCAAAAAGTTCATTTTTGCAAACTGTAAACCGCCTGATAGCCATGAATAAGTTTACCAATATTGGAATTGTGGTGAATGGTCTGAAATATGGCGGGCATGAGTATGGTTATGGCTATGGCTACGGAAATCATTATTACGAAACTGGTAACGGGAAATCCTGGTTAAAGTCATTTCGACAAAAGATTAACGTTTAAAGGTGCTTGGTATATTTAAAAAATCAAAACCGGTCCATAATCCTATACTGGTTGATATACATTCACATTTACTCCCCGGGCTGGATGATGGCGTAACGTCATTTGAAGAATCATTTGCTATTGTAAAGAATTTTGAAGAAAAGGGTTACCGGAAAATCGTTACAACTCCACATATCATGTCAGATTTTTATCGAAATACCCCCGATATCATCAACATGAAACTTGATGAATTAAACACATTTATCAATGGGCGTACTTCGGTGATTTTAGAAGCAGCCGCAGAATATTACTTAGACGAATATTTCATTGAACTTCTATCAAATGGAAATAACGGCTTATTGACATTTGGGGGAAATTATATCCTCTTTGAAACCTCTTTTGTTTCTGAACCTGTTTATTTAAAAGAGGCAATATTCAAAATACAATCTAATGGACTAAAACCCATACTTGCCCATCCGGAGCGATACCAGTACTTAATAAATGACTGGGAACTGGCGTGTGATATTTTTGAACGTGGAACTTTATTTCAGATAAACACCAACAGTATTGAAGGGTATTACTCAAGAGCTGTTCAAAAAATGGCGATGAAACTGATAAAAAATAAAATGGTTAATTTCATCGGAAGTGATTGCCATAATATTACACACTTCGAAGCTTTGAGCAAAACCTTGAGTACAAGAAATTACCAGGAGTTAGTAAAACTGCAACTTTTGAACAATACCTTACTCTAATGATACTTGTTACGGGCGCAACAGGATTAATAGGAAGTCATATATGCAGGCAACTTGTTCAGTCAGGTCAACCTTTCAAAGCTTTTATAAGGAATAAAAATAATATCCCGGATACAATGCCCGATGGGATTGAATGGATTGAAGGAGACATACTGGATTTTGAGTCAATTTATACTGCACTTGATGGCATATCAGTCGTTATTCATACTGCTGCGCTTGTCTCCTTCTATAGCAAGGAATTTAAGCTAATGGACAAAATTAATGTACGAGGAACCGCCAATATGGTGAATGGGGCTTTGAAATGTGGTGTGCGCCGTTTTATCCATTTAAGTTCGATAGCAGCACTTGGGCGACCACCAAACAACGCCATTATTTCAGAAGATGCAAAATGGGTGTCCTCTCCCGAAAATTCATATTATGGTGAAACCAAATATCATTCGGAACTTGAGGTCTGGCGTGGTTACGAAGAAGGTTTGTCAACGGTGATTGTAAATCCTTCAGTTGTATTAGGTACAGGGAACTGGGAAAAAAGCAGTACAAAGATGTTTAAATATGCCTGGGATGAACACAAGTACTATCCCTCAGGGTCATTTAACTATGTTGATTTGAGAGACGTTGTAGATGTAATTATGACCCTGATTGATTCTGATATTAAAGGGAAGCGTTTTATTCTTAACGGAGGCAAGATAAGTTACCTGGATTTTTTTACAAAAGTTGCAGTAGAATTTGGAAAGAAACCACCATATATACACGCTTCAAACATGTTATCTAAGTTGGTTGTTTTTGCTGAGAAAGTACGATCTTTGCTAACGGGAAAAGAACCGATGGTAACCGGAGAGACCCTTTTAATGAGCAAACGGAATTTTGAGTACGACAATTCAAAAATTAAAAATGCCATTGAATTTGAGTTTAGAAACCTAGACAGTACAATCACATGGGCATGTGCAGGATTAAAGAATTAACTTATATTCTTTAATAATTCTTTCATTCCCAAATTGTTTTTCCTATATTGAAAAAACCACATCGGAATGTCAAAAAACTATCGAAGGAAAGAAGAAAACGAAATCATAAAAAGTTTTGAAGAAGCGTTAAAAAACCATGCTTCCATTTTTTTTGATGAAGAAACTTTTGAAGAAATTATCCAGTATTATTTTGAGAATGACCGATTTGACAAGGCACTGAAAGCGAGCACCCTTGCCGCCGAACATTATCCATATTCGGCCGAAATCCATCTGCAAAAAGTTACTATTCTTATCGAAACAGAAGAAAATGAAACTGCTCTTGAGGTTCTGGACTACGTAGAATCTATCCAACCTCTTGAACCCGATATATTCGTATTAAGAGGCAACGTATTATCAAATTTGCAGCGATTCAGTGAAGCTATTGAGGCCTATACGATTGCAATCCCCCTTGTAGAAGAAAAAGATAGTGTGTATTACAGTATAGGCCTGGCTTATCAAACTGAAGAAAATTTCAAATCTGCTATTAAATTTTACAAAAAGGCAATTGAGGAAAATATAAGCAATGAAAATGCTTTGTATGATCTGGCATATTGCCTTGACCTGACAGGAAAACTCAAAAGCAGTATTTCTTATTACAAAAAATTCATCGACCACGATCCTTATTCGCAATACGCATGGTATAATCTAGGCACTGTGTATTCGAAACTGAATAATTTCGATGAAGCGGTAAAAGCATACGATTATGCAACATTGATTGATGAAAATTTCGCTTCCGCATTCTTCAATCTTGGTAACGCCTACCTTTCAACGAAGGATTTCTCAAAAGCATTAGAAGCTTACAAAACAACATTTGATATTGAAGGGCCAAGTTCTGAAATATTTCTTTGCATAGGACAGACCTACGAACATCTTGAGCAATTTGACCTGGCAATGAAATATTTTATGAAGTCAACGAAGCTGGATATAATGAACTATGAAGCTTGGTACGGCGGCGCCAGTTGTCTGGCAAAACAAAACAAATGGTATGAATCACTGCATTTTTACAATAAGGCGCTCAAACTTGACTTCGAAAATCCGGTATATTGGCATTCTGTTGCCAAAGCGGAACATCAGGTAGGAAATATCGTCTCCAGTTTGGATGCTTACGAAGAAGCCAGCATGTTGGATCCAAAATTTATAGATGTATGGCTGGAATGGTCTTATATTTATTACGAGCAGGGCAACTATTCAACGGCTGTAGAAATTGCTGACAGTGGGTTGAATGAATTACCTGACAATCCTGATTTACTCTATCGAATTTCTGCCTACTTAATTGCTGACGGTAAATACAAAGAAGCATTTAATTTCCTTGAAAATGCATTATTTTTGGACTTCGAGAAACACACCGCAATTCTGGAATTTTTCCCAAGTGTAGAAATCCAGAAGGCGCTGTTTAAGGTTATTGAGCAGTATCGAAATGATAATCATTAAATGAATTACGTATTAAAGAATATACCTGATCGTACTACAAAACCACGTCAGTATGGATATACCATGGCCATGGATAAAGGGCTTAGTATCAGAGAAGTAGAAGATTTTTTAAATGTTTGCAGTGATCATGTTGATATCGTTAAACTGGGATGGGGTACCTCTTTTGTCACTCCAATGCTTGACGAAAAATTGAAGGTTTATCGTGACGCAGGAATACCTACCTACTTTGGGGGAACCTTGTTTGAAGCTTTTATTATTCGAAACCAGTTTGAAGATTATCAAAAAGTACTTGATAAGTACGAGATGACGTTTGCTGAAGTATCGGATGGCTCCATTGAATTGGATCATGATATTAAATGTGAATACATACGCAAACTTTCAAACCAGGTTACCGTTCTGTCTGAAGTAGGTTCGAAAGATGCTGAAAAAATCATTCCTCCCTACCTCTGGATTAAACTTATGCAGGCAGAATTGGATGCCGGTGCATGGAAGGTGATAGGAGAAGCGCGTGAAGGTGGAAATGTTGGGTTGTTCAGGTCTTCGGGCGAAGTAAGGTCAGGACTTGTAGAAGAAATATTGACAAAAATCCCTTTTGAAAAGATCATCTGGGAAGCGCCCTTAAAAGCACAACAGGTTTGGTTTATAAAATTACTGGGACCTAACGTGAACCTGGGCAACATTGCCCCAAAAGAAATCATTCCTTTGGAAACAATCCGAATCGGACTTCGTGGAGATACTTTTGATCTTTTTTTGAACCTCGAAAAATAAAACCGGTTATTTTCGAAATTATATTATGAAAAAAATCAGGGATAATGTATTGCTATTTCTGAAAGGAGTTGCAATGGGTGGTGCTGATGTGGTACCCGGAGTATCGGGCGGTACAATTGCCTTTATTTCAGGAATCTATGAAGAACTGTTAGACTCAATCAAATCCATTGATATTGTTGCAATTAGTTTTCTCTTGAAGTTTAAACTCAAAGACTTCTGGGAAAAAATCAATGGTAATTTTCTCCTAGTGCTATTTTCAGGGATTTTGGTAAGTCTATTTTCACTTGCAAGGCTCATTTCCTACCTGATGATTAATGAGCCTATTCCACTGTGGTCTTTCTTTTTTGGTTTGATTCTCATCTCAGCAGTTCTGGTTCTAAAAAAAATACACCACTGGAATCTGATAACTATTATTGCCGTAATAATCGGCGGTGTAATTGCATTTTTCATCACAACTTTTTCACCTGCTGAAACAAGTAATAGTCTTCTTTTTATTTTTTTTAGCGGTATGATTGCAATAAGCGCAATGATATTACCCGGGATATCAGGATCATTCATTTTACTTATCCTTGGGAAATATGAGTTTATTATAAACGCAGTTAAAAATCTTAGACTGGATGTATTGATTGTATTTGCCTTGGGTTGTATTGTGGGTCTGTTGTCCTTTTCCAGGTTGATTTCATGGATACTTAAGAAATACCACAATATAGCGATTGCCATCTTATCAGGATTTATGCTGGGGTCACTTAATAAAATATGGCCATGGAAAGAAGTTACGCAATATCGTATTAACAGTCATGGTGAACAGGTTTCGCTTGTTGATCACAGTATTTTGCCCAATCAGTTCTTTGAGATATCAGGTAACGACCCCCAATTTCTCAATGCTTTACTATTTGCTACCCTGGGGATTGTTCTGATCCTTGGGATCGAACGTATTACTTCCTGGTTATCCCATTCAAAATGATGACTGAATTTGGACTCATAGGGAAAAAACTTTCACACAGCTACTCAAAGGAATATTTTGATGGCAAATTCATCTATATGGATTTACCTGATCATTCTTATCAACTTTTTGAACTGGAATCAATAGATAAATTTCCTGGTTTGCTTGAATCGAGGCCTTACTTAAAAGGACTGAATGTAACAATTCCATATAAAGAAGAAATATTCAGATACCTGACAAGCCTTGATGAAAGTGCAGAAAAAGTTGGTGCTGTAAATGTTATCAAAGTTCTTCCTGACAGAACGTTAAAAGGTTATAACTCCGATTACTTTGGATTTAAATCATCATTGACGAGTTGGATTAAACCCTTCAAGACGTTAAATACATTGGTATTAGGCACCGGAGGCTCATCCAAAGCTGTTCAGGCAGTTTTGGCTGATCTGGAAATCCCGTTTCAGGTCGTATCGAGAACAAAATCAGCCGGAGTACTGACGTATGATGACCTCATGCAGGATCCCTCGATTGTAAGGGATCACCTGCTGATTATTAATTGCACGCCATTGGGTATGTTTCCTGAGGTGAATACATTGCCGCAAATAAATTACAATGAGCTTACGGAAGCACATGCTCTTTTTGATCTGGTTTACAACCCCGAAATAACACAATTTCTGAAACAAGGATTTGGTAAAGGTTGCCATATCCGCAATGGTTTTGAAATGCTGAACCTCCAGGCAGAAAAGTCCTGGGAAATCTGGACATCCTGACAATTGCTTATTTTTGACAGGTTCGCTGCGTATTAATTTTTTTTATTCAATGCTTCAACGATCATTTGTAAATAACTAATGGAATTTAAATTAACAAGTGAGTATAGTCCTACGGGAGATCAGCCAGAAGCTATAAACCAGCTTGTACAGGGAATTAATTTTGAGGAAAAGCACCAAACACTTTTGGGTGTAACAGGCTCAGGAAAAACCTTTACGATCGCAAACCTGGTGGCTGAAGTTAACCGCCCTACACTTGTGCTAAGTCATAACAAGACACTTGCAGCCCAGCTTTATGGTGAATTCAAGCAATTTTTTCCTGAAAATGCAGTAGAATACTTTATCTCATATTATGATTACTACCAGCCGGAAGCTTACCTGCCAACCTCCAACATCTACATAGAAAAAGACCTTTCAATCAATGAAGAAATTGACAAATTGCGGCTAAGTGCTTCGTCTTCATTGCTCACAGGACGCAGGGATGTGATAGTTGTAGCCTCTGTTTCATGTATTTATGGAATCGGAAACCCGGAGGAATTCAGTAAAAGTGTAATCAGGCTGCAGGTCGGTGATAAAATTGCCAGGAATAAACTTCTTTTTTCGCTTGTAGATATCCTATATTCCAGGACCGAAGCCGAATTCAAACGTGGA
>CAZONK010000146.1:0-8702 GCA_964581095.1 uncultured Roseivirgaceae bacterium | reverse complement strand
ATACCGTTCTTCAATTATAAATGGAAACGTTAATTTATACAGTACAACCTGGACAGACAGATTCTTGCAGAAAGGTATCCAATTACCATCTGGTGAAAGTGGAACTGCAAATCTAAATGGGATTAAAGAAGTACATTCTGGGCTTGAAGTTGAATTGTTTGGTGATATTGCGCGTGGATTACGCCTGGATGTGATGTTAAGTGTTGGAAACTGGACCTACAGCGACGATGTAGATCTCCAGATATTTGATGATGATCAGAATTTCCTGGGAGATACCACAATGTTTTTGAAAGGTGCCAAAGTAGGGGATGCTGCACAAATTACGACCCGAATAGGTTTAACGTACGAAATTGTCAGCGGGCTCAGAGTGTATGCCAGCTGGTATCTTGCTGATCAGTTATATGCCGATTACAATATAACACGGGATAGGGTATTCTTTGATCCTACTATTGATGCAAAGGACAGAGTACTCAAATTACCTAGTTATACGCTTGTAGATGCAGGTTTGTATTATGACTTTAAAGTAGGAGGAACAGATTGGATATTTAAGTTTAATGTAAATAACCTTCTGGATACTAAATACTGGGCAGAAGCGGAAACAAATATTCTTGAAGAAGATAAGTTCAATGAGAATATTGCTTACCCTGGTTTTGGAATTACCTGGAATACAGGACTCGCAATCAGGTTCTGATATTTGATCTGAAATATATTTTAAAGGGTGGTTTATTCGTAACTCACCCTTTTTTGTACTATTGATTTGAAGTTTATATGTTAAATTATTTTAAATTTTGAATTGTTCGTTATTAAAAGAGGGTATGCGGCATTTTGTTTTCGTTTTAATTTATCTGATAATATTTTCCGGATGCAAGGAGGCTAAGGAGGAATCTCTGGTGCCGGGGGAGCAGCAAACTGAAGATCTGGCTCCAGTCGATTTTAATCTTGATAAAATTCTTGAGCGGGGGAAAATAATTGCTGCAATTGAAAATAACTCAATTAGCTATTTTTCGTACCGCGGAGAGGCCATGGGTTATCAATATGAGTTGATGCTTCAGTTGGCAAATTATTTGGGAGTTGAATTCGAAATGGTCGTAACCAAAAACCTTAGCGAGGCTTTCAGATTGATCAACACGGGTGAAGCAGATGTTATGGCTTTCGCACTTACAGTTACAAAAGAACGGAAGAAGAAATTTCTTTTTACCGACTATCAATATACAATTCAACAGGTTCTGGTACAGCGAAAGCCTGATAACTGGCGTAAAATGAAATTGCATGAGATTGAAAGGGAGCTGATCAGAAACCAGGTAGAATTGATAGACAAGAAAGTGCATTTGCGTTACAATTCTTCCTATATTGAGCGGATACAAAACTTGTCAAATGAAATTGGAGGAGATATTGAAATTATTGAAGAAAATGAGTCATTTGAGACGGAGGAGCTTATTCGCAAGGTAGCTTTGGGTGAATTTGAATATACCGTGTCGGATGAAGATATTGCGAAAGTAAACGCCTTGTACTTTCCCATTCTTGATGTAGAAACCCCAATCAGTTTTCCAACCCAGATCGCCTGGGCGGTTCGGTTAAATGCTGAAAACCTACGCGATACAATTAATACCTGGCAGGCTAAAATGAAGCGGGGGCCAACATTTAATGTTATCTATAACAAGTACTTCGAAAACCCCCGTGCATCCCGGTCCCGGATATCAAGTGATTATTTTTCTGAGAAAGGTGGAATGATATCAAAATATGATGATCAGATAAAAAAGGCTGCGAAAGCGCTTGAATGGGATTGGCGGCTTCTGGCGGCATTAATCTATCGTGAGTCAAAATTTGATCCTAAAATCAAGTCATGGGCAGGCGCGATGGGATTAATGCAGGTAATGCCAGCTACGGCCAGGCAGTATGGAATTTCCAACTTGTATGACCCTGAAAGCAACATTTTGGCAGGCGAAAAACACCTGGAGTGGATTACTGAATATTTTGAAAAGGAAATTCCAGAAAAGGCAGACCGTATTCCATTTATTGTGGCAGCCTATAATGTGGGGCTGGGACATCTAATCGATGCACGAAACCTTACAGAAAAGTATGGAAAGGATAAGAATAAATGGTTTGATAATGTTGATTATTATGTCCTGATGAAGGCGAAACCTAAATACTATAATGATCCTGTTGTCAAATACGGATATTGCAGGGGAGAGGAACCTGTAAAATATGTGGAATCAATTCGAATGATATTCAAAGACTACATCAACCTTTTTGAACCTGACTCCGAGACAGGTTTTGATTTTAGTAAATTACAAGTTATTGTAAGGGAGTAATAATTATTGAATCAACTGGTTAACTATATTTTCAAAATTCAATGACTCCCAGTTGGATTTGATATCCGGAGCATCCATTACCCTGTCCATAATTTCTCTTTGGCGTATTCCAACTTCTCTTGCCTGGGAATAGCTGATATTTTCATTAAATGTTACCATTGAATATTGTGGTATCCATTGCCCGGGAAATAAAGATTGTAGTTTGGATTCAATTTGTTTTCTTAACAGAAAATTTTCGTCAGCAACCAAATCCCTCATTTCTGTATAATTTTCAATTGCTAGGTCCGCAATAGCATCTGCATTGGGTTTTCTTGACTCTTGATATCTATTGAGGGCTACTTCCCAATTATCCTCCGTATCGTTTAGAATATCTTCAAATACCCGGCAATCTTCAAACCCGCAATTCATCCCCTGCCCATAAAAAGGTACCACTGCATGCGCAGCATCTCCTATCAGCATGGTACGATTCTTAACCCATGGATAACATTTTACAGTTACAAGCGATGAGGTTGGGTTTGTATTCCAAACCTCCGTTAGATCATTCATTAGTACAGAGGCATCATGGAATTTTGAGTTAAAAAAATCCTGGACCTGTTCATCAGTATCAAGTACCGAAAATGATATTTTACCTTCAAAAGGAAGAAATAGTGTAACAGTAAAACTTGCGTCTCTATTGGGAAGTGCAATTAGCATGTATTCAGATCGAGGCCAAATATGCAAGGCATTTTTATCAAGCATGAAATCCCCATTTGAGTCAGGTGGAATGTACAGCTCCTTATATCCATGGGTAATATAATATTGCGAATAATTGAACCGATCTATTTGCTGGAAAGCTGCCCTTGCCACAGAAAATGCACCATCTGCACCTATTATCACATCATATTGTTTCTCCCTGAAAGTCCCATCATCATTAACGGTGAATGTAGTTTTTGTATGATCGACTTCAACAATGGGCTGGTTAAAAAATATTGTAACGCCTTGATTTTCAGCTTCATCTATCAATACATTGTTGAGACCACCTCTTGAAATAGAATTAATAGATTGTCCTTTTATGCCATAGGGTTGAAAGGTAAGAAGGCTGTTTTCATCATGCATCATCCGGCCTTTCATCGGAATTATCATTTTTTCAATCTGGCCGATAACTCCGGCACGCTTTATAGGCCACATTCCCCTGTTACTCAGCGCGAGATTAATGGATTTTCCTCCGCTAATATCGTGTTTTCGCATATCAGCGCGACGTTCATAAATTGCAACGGAATTGCCACGTTTTGCAAGTATTATGGATAGCAAAGACCCAACAAGTCCAGCACCTAGTATAGCGATGTTTTGAGGTCGTCCCATGATTATGTTTTTATTGAAGATTGTGACAACACTTCACCGAACCTGTACACATCTTCAAATGTATTATAGAGTGGAACAGGTGCAATCCGAATCACATCTGGTTCTCTCCAGTCCACAAGTACCGAATGTTTTACTAAAAAGTCAAATATCTCCCTACCAATTCCATTTTTTATAACGATGGATAATTGGCACCCTCTGTCCGAAGGATTCCCTGGAGTTAGAATTTCGATACATTCATTGTATTCACTCCGGATAATAAATTCAAGAAAACCGGTAAGAAGTATACTTTTTGACCGTAAATTTTCAATTCCGGATTTTTTAAATAGTTCTAGACTTGCCAGGTGAGCCGCCGTAGAAAGTACATTTACATTGCTTAACTGCCAGCCATCAGCACCCACCATAGGTATGAAACCTTTTTCCATTTTGAATCGTGAAGTTTCATCCTGGCCCCACCAGCCTCCAAATCTTGGAATATCGCTATCATTACCATGCTTTTCGTGTACAAATATGCCTGAAGTATTACCTGGACCTGAGTTTAAATATTTGTAACTACACCAGACAGCGAAATCTACACCATCATTGTGCAATTGAAGCGAAACATTTCCGATCGCATGAGCAAGGTCAAATCCAACGGTAATTCCATGGGATTGAGCAGTTTTGGTAATGGATCCAATATCAAAAACCTGACCGGTGTAATACTGTACCCCGCTCATCATTATAAGCGCCAGGCTATCCTCATTATTATTAATGGCTTCTTCGATATCTGAAGATCTTATTGTATGTTCTCCTTTTCGGGGCGCCAGCTCAATGATAGCATCGTCAGGATCAAAACCATGGAATCGAACCTGGGTTTCAATGATGTACTGATCGCTTGGGAAAGCTCCCGCCTCCATTAATATTTTGTACCGCTTATTATCAGGCCGGTAAAACGAAACCATTAAAAGGTGTAGATTGGACGAAAGGTTATTCATGGCAACAACCTCTGAAGTTTTTGCGCCAACAATCTCAGACAGTACGTCTTTTGAAAATTTATGATAATGAAACCATGGCCTTTTTCCTTCAAAATGTCCTTCTACGCCCAATTCAGCCCAGGCTTCTAATTCCTCATTGACGAAGTTCTTAACATTCTTTGGCTGTAGCCCCAACGAATTACCGGTAAAATAGAGAGCTTGTTTACCATTGATAACAGGAATATGAAATTGCTCCCGAAATGAATGCAATGGATCTTTCATATCCATTTCTCTGGCATACTCAAGGGAATTGATATAGCTCATGTTAGAAAATTTCCAATTGTTCGTTTACAGCACCTTCGTGTTGAAGTAACCATGATTTAATTTCAAGCCCTCCTGCAAAACCAGTAAGCGAACCATCTTCACCTATTACACGGTGGCAGGGGATCAATATAGGAATTTTATTCCGTGCATTCGCACCACCAACAGCCCTGACTTTATTTACATCACCTAAACTTTTCGACAAATCTTTGTAGGAGATTGTTTTAGAGTAGGGTATTTTTTGCAACTCATTCCAAACCTGAAGTTCAAACTGAGTGCCTGATGGCAAGGTTTTTACATCAAAATGCTTTCTTTTTTTTGCAAAGTACTCATCCAATTCCTTGAAACATTGCTCCAGTACTTTATTTGGATGCTTGACCGGTGATGATTCTGTACTATTAAATTTAATACCGGTTATTGCATCGTCATTGGCAATAACTTCGATAGGACCAACCGGACTTTGATAGATACCTTTGCTTATCTGGGTCATTTAACCGGTTTAAATTTCAAATGATCAATACCCAGCCAGTCGAGTGCATTTTCTCCTAACAATTTTGATTTCACTTTATTAGTAAGCTTGGAATCCTCGATAAGTTTTCCCGGACTAAGTTCACCTAATGGGAAAGGGTAATCAGAACCAAGGGAGATTCTGTCTTCACCCATAAGCTTTACCAGGTATTTGAGCATTTCATCGTCGTGTACCAGTGAATCAACATAAAATTTACCCATATATGATTTTGGGTTTACATTGTTATCAACAGCACAAAGGTCAGGACGTACCATAAAACCGTGTTCGATTCTTCCCACTGTTGATGGGAATGAGCCGCCTCCATGGGCAAATGCAACCCTGAGATTTGGCAGCCGTTCAAATATCCCTCCAAATATCATGGAACAAATGGCCAGCGAAGATTCTGCTGGCATTCCTACAAGCCATGGAAGCCAGTAATCTGGCATTTTTTCCCTGGCCATCATGTCCCAGGGGTGTATGAATACCGCAGCTCCTAATTCATCAGCTGCCTGAAGGACTTCAAATATTTCCGGGGCATTAAGATTCCACTCGTTCACATGCGTACCTATTTGGATTCCGGCCAAACCCTGCTCCTTTACAATTCTGGAGAGTTCCTTTATTGCCAGGGAAGGGGACTGCATAGGAAGTGTTCCAAGGCCAATAAACCGATCAGGGTAATCGTTTACAATTCCTGCGATGTGGTCATTTAAAAATTTCGATAAATCAAGGGCATCATTTGGACGGGCCCAGTAACTGAACATAACCGGAATGGTAGACAAAACCTGAACATCAACTTTATGATGGTTGCATTCTTTGATTCTTGTAACGGCCGACCATGTATTATCATGTATTTCCCTGAAGAAAGTATTGTCCTTCATCATTCTTGCACAACAAGGTTTATGATGATCCAACGAGATGAATCCACCATATCCATATTTTTTTTTAAAATCAGGGAGGTGCTCAGGAATGATGTGGGTGTGGATATCTACTTTTAGAGGCCTGTCCATGAGAGAAATCAGGGTTTTTCCATAACCGTCCCACAACTATTGCAAGTTCGCAACGATTCTGAAGAATAGAACTTATCCATAATAGGAGGAAGTTGGGTTACAATGTCGGTAAGGTCAAAATATTCATCATACAATTTGTTATTGCAGTTTTCGCAAAACCACATAAACCCATCTTTTTCGTTGTGGTTACGCTTTAGTTCCATTACGAGCCCAACAGTGTTGGCCGGTCTTTGCGGAGAATGTGGCACTTTAGGTGGGAGAAGAAATATTTCACCTTCATTTATTGGAATATTAACAGGGACACCATCCTCAATTATTCTCAGATTGATATTGCCTTCTACCTGGTAAAAAAACTCTTCAGTTTCGTTGTAATGATAGTCTTTTCTTCTATTGGGACCACCCACTACCATTACTATGAAATCATCATTGCCTGTATATACAACCTGGTTTCCAACAGGCGGTTTAAGTAAATCCCGGTGTTCATCAATCCATTTTTTAAATGAAAATGGTCTTTGTATTGCCATGGTTCGAAAGGTTTTATCAGATAAAACTAAACATAAATCCAATGATTCACGAATATTCTTTACAAAGTGAATGGATCATTTTACTATATTTATTTATTATTTGTATATAAGGTTTTAGGAATTGTATGGACATTGACTTAACAGGGAAAAAAGCAATTGTTTGTGGCAGTACACAGGGTATTGGTTTGGCCACGGCAAATGCTATGGCAAAGCTGGGAGCCGAAATAATACTTTTCTCCAGAAATGAAGAAGCACTTAAGAAAGTGGTTAGAGAACTGGCATCAGACAAGGAACAAACACACAGTTATCTTGTTTCAGATTTTACGCATCCGGTTGAGGTAAAAGAAACGATAGATAGTTTTCTTGAATCTTCTGGTGGTGCACATATTCTCGTTAACAATTCGGGAGGCCCGGCAGCAGGCAAAGCGATTGAAGCAGAAGCAGAAGAGTTTCGGGTAGCTTTCAATCAGCATTTAATTTCTAACCAGGTAATAACTAAAACACTTGTACCTTTTATGATAAGGGAAAACTATGGACGAGTAATAAATATCATTTCAACTTCTGTTAAGGAACCAATCCCCGGGATAGGTGTATCCAACACGATTCGCGGGGCCGTTGCCAGCTGGTCCAAAACCCTGGCAGGTGAGCTTGGACAATATGGTATTACTGTAAATAATGTTCTGCCAGGTGCAACCCTTACCGGAAGACTTGAAGCAATTTTTGAAGCAAGGTCGATTAAATTGAGTAAAGAGATTGAAGAAGTAAGAGAAGAATCCCGTAAGGAAATTCCACTTCATAGATTTGCCCAACCTGGAGAAATTGCAAATGCAATTGCTTTTCTGGCTTCTCCGGCTGCGGCATACATTAGTGGTATCAATTTACCCGTTGACGGTGGAAGAATGGGATGCCTGTAATTTAAATACCCTGTTTTGGAAAAAATCTCTAATTATATAAATGGAAACCTTGTTGCGCCAAAAAGCAAGTCTTATTTGGATAACATTGAGCCAGCCACTGGTGCTGTCTATTCTCTTATTCCCAATTCGGATGAAGAAGATGTAAACCAGGCCGTTGAAGCTGCCAAAAATGCTTTTCCTTCTTGGTCGTCCTGTTCTGCCAAAGAGCGGTCTGATGTAATGTTAAAAATTGCAGATTTGATAGATGATCAATTGGAAAGCCTTGCCAGGGCAGAAACTATAGACAATGGTAAGCCTGTTTCACTTTCAAGGTCGGTGGATATTCCACGAGCTTCATTAAATTTTCGATTCTTTGCAACGGCTATTCTTCACTTCTCATCCGAGGCGCATAGTATGGATGATTTTGCCTTGAATTACACAAACCGAATGCCCATTGGGGTAGCAGGATGTATTAGCCCCTGGAACTTACCACTCTATCTATTCACCTGGAAGATTGCACCGGCGCTCGCAGCTGGAAATTGCGTAGTAGCAAAACCATCGGAACTCACTCCAATGACTGCATATTTATTTTCAAAAATATGTATTGAAGCAGGGATGCCCCCCGGAGTGCTCAATATTATACACGGTCTTGGAGCAAAAGCAGGCCAGGCGATCGTTGAACACCCTGACATTTCCATGATTTCATTTACCGGGGGAACCGAAACCGGAAAAAGAATTGCATCAATAGCCGCCCCGATGTTTAAAAAATTATCACTTGAGCTGGGAGGTAAAAATCCTAATATAATTTTTGGCGATTGTGATTTCGATGAAGCTCTTAAAACGACT
>CAZONK010000145.1:0-8730 GCA_964581095.1 uncultured Roseivirgaceae bacterium | reverse complement strand
TTAGGAAATAAGAAATCTCAAATCAGAAATCCGAAGCGAAAATGTTGCATACCTATTAGCAAAGGGAATCTTACCTGGTTCCAGTATTCATCTTTGTGTACTTTTTTAAAAAAAACTGTGGTCCCATGTGCAATAACCCGGAATCAAGATATCCCGAAATGTTCATAGTTTTAATTTTATTCACAGTAAACTTTTAATACTTTTGCACTCCCGTTTGAGTAAACGGGTTCTTTTCTTCATGGATGAAGAAAGGAATTATTTTAAACAAAATGCCTGTAGCTCTCAGGCTGTAAATAATTAACCGAGCACTTTTTTTATGAGTGAATCTAAAGAAAAGGCTGCTGAAGCTGAGGTAAAAGAAACCGAAACAACAGTTACGCCTGAAGAAACTCCAACAGACAAAGTGGAGGAAACAAAAGAAAAAGAAAACACACCCTCACCCACACCCTCTGAAATTTCTGATAATGCTGAACCCTCTAGCAAAGAAATTAAGTCAGTAGAGACAGAAAAATCTTCAAAAACGGAAGATCCTGTAGCTGAGAAGGATGAAGTAAAGGTAGAGGAATCTCCAAGGGCTGAAAAGGCAGAGAAAACTGAAAAGGCAGAAAAGGTGGAGAAGGAGGAAAAGGAAGAGGAAGAGAAGAAACCTGCTGCTAAAAAGACTCCCAAAGCACCCAAGCCAAGAGCTAAAGAGACTGAAAAAGACATTTTGACATTTGTAGTACCCACTGAAGAATTTGACTGGGATAGTGTTGACTCCAGTGGATTTGGTGATGAATATGCCAAAGATGCCAAATCGAAAATGGAAGAGGAGTACACAGCCTCTCTAAATACCATTGTTGAGAAAGAAGTTGTAAAAGGGATCATTGTAGGTATTACCAAACGTGATGTCATTCTTAATATCGGTTTTAAATCGGATGGACTTGTATCCGCAACAGAATTTCGCGATATACCTGATCTTAAATTGGGTGATAAGGTAGAAGTATATGTTGAAGAGCAGGAAAATGCCAACGGACAGCTTGTTCTTTCGAGAAGAAAGGCGAAAATTGTAAGTGCCTGGGAAAATATTAAAAATGCTTACGAATTTGATGAAATAATTGAAGGAGTTGTGAAGCGCAGGACCAAAGGTGGTTTGATCGTTGATATATTTGGAGTTGAGGCGTTCTTGCCCGGCTCTCAAATTGATGTAAAACCTATCAGGGACTTCGATGTTTTCGTTGATAAGAAAATGGAGGTCAAGGTAGTGAAAATCAATTACGCAAACGACAACGTTGTTGTTTCGCATAAAGTATTGATCGAAAAAGATCTTGAAAAGCAGAAAGCAGAAATTCTAAATAACCTCGAAAAAGGTCAGGTACTTGAAGGAGTGATTAAGAATATGACCAATTTCGGTGTATTCATCGACCTTGGTGGTGTAGATGGTTTACTTCACATCACAGATATTTCATGGGGGCGGATCAATCATCCCGAAGATGTACTTAATCTTGATGAGACAGTTAAGGTTGTTGTACTTGACTTCGACGAGGATAAGAAAAGAATTTCTCTTGGTATGAAGCAATTAACGCCTCATCCATGGGATGCCCTTGAAGAAACTATTGAAGTTGGATCGAAGGTGAAAGGAAAAATAGTAAATGTTGCGGATTATGGTGCATTTCTTGAAATCAAGCCGGGTGTGGAAGGATTAATTCACGTTTCTGAAATGTCGTGGTCGCAACACCTGCGTAACCCATCCGATTTCATTTCAGTTGGTGATATGAAAGATGCGGTTGTGCTTACCCTTGACAGGGTAGAACGTAAGATGTCTTTAGGAATAAAGCAACTTTCAGAAGATCCCTGGACAAAACAGGATAATCTTACAAAGTATGCTGTTGGTACACAACACAAAGGGATCGTAAGGAACCTTACAAATTTTGGTTTATTTATTGAACTGGAAGAAGGGATAGATGGATTGGTTCACGTTTCTGACTTATCATGGACGAAGAAAATCAAACATCCTTCTGAATTTGTGAGTATAAACGATGAACTTGAAGTACAAGTTCTTGAACTTGACATTGAAAACAGGAGACTGGCTCTTGGTCATAAACAACTGGAAGATAATCCATGGGATACATTTTCTGATGTGTTTACAATCGGATCTGTTCACAAATGTACCGTTATCAACAAAATTGAAAAAGGAGCTATTCTTGAATTACCATATGGTATCGATGGATTTGCTAATAACCGTCAGCTTCTAAAAGAAGATGGCACGAATGTAGAAGAAGGAGAAACTGCTGATTTCAAAGTTCTGGAATTCTCCAAAGACGACAAGCGTATTGTATTGTCGCATACTGCTACATACAAGGAGGAGAGATCGAAATCGGCGCCTAAGAAGAAGACAAACTTTATCGAAAAGATAAATAAGAAATCAGAAAAGGATACACTTGGTGACCTGGATGCATTGTCAGCCTTGAAAGAGCAAATGGAAACTGCTGATAATAAAGCAACAAAGCCTGCTCCTAAGAAAGCTGAGAAGAAAGAAGAAGCACCTGTTGAAGCAAAGGTGGAAGCTGAGGTTGAAGAAAAACCTAAGAAGAAAGCTGCTCCAAAGGCAAAAGCCAAAAAAGAAGAGACTGTTGCCGAGGAAGTATCTGAAGCAAAGGAAGAAGCAAAAGCAGAAGTGGCTGAGGAAAAGGGGGATAAGAAGGAGCCCAAGGCGAAAGCTAAAGCGAAGCCCAAAGCTAAAAAAGAAGAAGAACCCAAAGCGGAAGCAAAATCCAAGGAAGAAAAATAGGAATAACCAGTATTCCTGAAAAATAAAAGGCGTTCCGTTAGGTATTGGAGCGCCTTTATTCATTACAGCACAAATAATAAAATTATTATGAACGTAACACTTATCGGATGTGGATTGATTGGTGGCTCCATGGTGTTGGATTTAAAAAAGAAAGGAGCAGTTCAATCAGTTGCAGGGATTGATTCAAATCCTGAAAACCTGGCAACTGCAATACAAAGAAATATCATTGATAAAGAAGGTACCATTTCGGATTTACATGAATCCGATCTTGTCATTTTGGCAATACCGGTTGATGCTGCCTCTGAAATGATTTTGGAGCTATTGGATAATGCTGGCGAAACTACTGTAATAATGGATGTTGGGTCCACGAAAACAGGAATTTGTAAAAAGGCTGCATCTCATCCTAATCGGGGGAGGTATGTTGCCACACATCCCATCGCCGGTACAGAATATTCAGGTCCTGATGCATCATTTATAGGGCTGTTTAAAAATAAAATTGCCCTGATCTGTGAATCCGGAAAGTCATCATCTCACGCCCTAAAGTTGGTAAAAGAAATATATGGCAAGTTGGGATCAAATATTATTGAAATGGAATCTTTGGAGCATGATCGTCATCTTGCTTATGTTTCGCACCTTTCACATATTAGCTCCTTTACATTGGGTCTTACTGTTCTGGATATCGAAAAAAATGAAAAGAATATAAGCATGCTTGCAGGTAGTGGATTTGAATCTACTGTACGGCTTGCAAAAAGTTCGCCTGATATGTGGGGACCTATATTTATCCAGAATGCATCCGACATTCAAAAAGCACTGGATGAGTATGTTCGTCATTTGAAGGAATTTGGAAAGATGATTGCCACAGGAGATAAGGTAAATCTTAGAAGCCAGATGATGAGGGCAAATGATATTATTGGAATATTAAAATCGGATTAGAATTCAAAATAATAATAATTGTAGGTCCATTGATTGATTTATAAAATTTAATTCTGTTTCTTTGGACTCATAATTTAGTACAATGCAACAACACAATACATATTTCTTTTTTGGTTTTTTCTTTTATCTGCTCAATAGACAGGGGAGGCCGTAAATAAATATGTATATAAATATATAACGATGAGCCTCCCAGTGGGAGGCTTTTTTTATGCAACATGACTTATAATAACAGCACGATAACAAAAGCAAAAAAAGTATCAATTCAGGGAATAGAGGGTTGTTTCCATCATGATGCCGCTCGAAGATATTTTAAAGATGAATTTGAGGTGCATCCTGCCTTAACTTTTGACGAAGCCCTGGGACGTGTAATATCGCATGAATCAGATTACGGGGTAATGGCTATTGAGAATTCAATCGCTGGAAGTATTATTCCAAATTACCAGTTGTTACGTAAATCGGGCCTCAAAGTAATAGGAGAAATAAGTATTCATATTGGACAGCACCTTTTGGCAATACCGGGTACCGATCTTGAAGATATTGACGAAGTGCAATCCCACCCTATGGCATTACATCAGTGCAAAGATTTTTTTCTTGATCATCCGGATATACGACTGGTGGAATCACCCGATACCGCTTATAGTGCAAAATTAATAGCGGATAATCAGGCGAAAGGAGTTGCTGCTATAGCCGGAGAGCTTGCTGCTGAGATATATGGTCTGGAGATTCTTGTTCGTGGGATTGAATCACATAAAGATAATTATACACGATTTCTGGTTGTTTCATCAAATGATAAAGTTGTGACTAATCCGGACAAAGCATCTATTTATTTCCAGACATCGCATACATCCGGAAGCCTTGGAAATGTCCTGAATATTATATCTTCCTTTGGTGTAAATCTTTCAAAGATACAATCACACCCGGTTCCAAGCAGGAATATTTTGTACGGATTTTATGCAGATTTAGAAATAGATGGGAACCCACAATTTGATCAGGTTCTGGAAGCACTGCAAGAGTATACGACAGTAATGGAAGTGTTAGGGGTTTACAGAAAAGGAGGCGTAGATGACTAATGAATTTTCACTGAAGGCGACCCGGCTATCATCGGTCCAGGAGTATTACTTTTCAACTAAGCTTCGTGAAATAGCGACAATGAAGCAAAACGGCAAGGATGTTATTAACCTCGGAATTGGTAGTCCTGATCTTCCTCCTCCTCAATCGGTCGTGGAAGTAATGGCAAAAAGTGCTGTTCTGGAGGATCACCATCAATACCAGCCCTATAAAGGAATACCCGATCTGAGACAAGCTTTTTCAAAATGGTATTCCACTTTTTTTTCGGTGAATCTGGATCCTGAAAAGGAGATATTACCTCTAATGGGATCAAAAGAAGGGATTATGCATATAGCGATGGCATTTATAAATGAGGGTGATCATGTGCTGGTTCCTGACCCGGGTTACCCAACCTATGCCGCTGCCTCAAAAATTGCCGGTGGTAATGTTATAAATTATCCATTGACAGAAAAATCAGGTTGGTTACCCGATTATGAGATGCTTGAAAAGTCGGACCTGTCTAAAGTGAAATTAATGTGGGTAAACTATCCGCATATGCCTACTGGCAGTACCATGAATGGAATTGACTACCGAAATTTAGTGGCATTCGCAAGGAGAAATGAAATTGTACTCATCAATGATAATCCGTATGCTTTTATTCTCAATGATTCCCCCCGTAGTATTCTTAGGTATGCTGAGAAAGGAGATTATGTTCTTGAGCTAAATAGTTTGTCAAAATCGCATAATATGGCAGGTTGGAGAGTGGGCGTCGTATCCGGGAATACTGACCTTATCAATGCAATACTACTATTCAAAAGCAATATGGATTCGGGTATGTTTTTACCCACACAGCTATCGGCTATTCAAGCGCTTGAACAAGGTGAAAAGTGGTATTACGATTTGAACAACAAGTACCGTAATCGCAGGGAACTTGCCTGGAAATTTCTGGATGAATTGAATATTAAATATTCAAAAGGGCAGTCAGGGATGTTTTTGTGGGGTAAAATTCCTGAAGGATGGCATTCTTCCGAAATGATGTCGGATGCTATTTTACAACAGGCAGGTGTGTTTATTACACCCGGGCATATTTTCGGGGAACAAGGTAAAAATTATATACGTGTTTCGCTTTGCAGCAATGAAACCACATGGCAAAAAGCCTATGAGAAAATAAAAAAGTATAAAACTGAATCGATTGAAAAAATTCAAATAAATAAAAAATGAAAATCTCAAAAATTGATATAATCCACGAAAAAAGGCCCATCGTAATATCGGGACCCTGTAGCGCTGAAACCAGGGAACAACTAATTGCTACCAGTGAAGCCCTGGCTGCAACAGGAAAGGTAAATGTGTTGCGAGCAGGAATCTGGAAACCAAGAACCCGGCCAGGGAGCTTTGAGGGTGTTGGATCATCAGCCCTCGAATGGATGCAGGAGGTGAAAGAAAAAACCGGTTTACCCGTTGCTGTGGAAGTTGCTAATTTCAACCATGTTTTCAACGCATTGAAGTACAAAGTGGATATCCTTTGGATAGGAGCAAGAACCACAGTAAATCCTTTTGCTGTTCAGGAGATTGCTGATGCTTTGAAAGGTGTAGATGCCACGGTTTTTGTAAAAAATCCCATTAATCCTGATTTGGAATTGTGGATTGGAGCTTTCGAACGTTTGAATAGCGCCGGTATCACCAGATTGGCTGCCGTTCATCGGGGGTTCGCCAGCTATGGAGATTCAAAATATCGAAATGAGCCACAGTGGCAAATTCCCATCGAATTGAAACGGAGGTATCCTGAGCTACCTATCATATGCGATCCGAGCCATATATGTGGCAACCGGGTATGTATCCCTCAGATATCACAACGTGCCCTTGACCTTGATTTCGATGGGCTTATGATCGAGTCACACATAAGCCCCGATGATGCATGGAGTGATAAAAACCAGCAGTTAACACCAGATGCATTAGATAATCTACTGGAAGGACTTATACTTCGCAAACCTGATCCTCAAAGTGCAGATGCAAGCCATACACTGGAAACATTGCGTAATGAAATTAATGAAATTGATGATGATTTGTTACAGATATTAAGTTCACGAATGAAGGTTGCCGATAAAATTGGCGAGTATAAAAAGAGGAATGGAATTACGATATTGCAGACCAACAGGTGGAACGATATCATTGATAAAACAATGGCAGTTGGAAATAAACTTGGATTGTCCCGCAAATTCCTTGAGAAATTACTTAAGAGTGTTCACCAGGAATCAATCAACCATCAGAATGAGGTAATGAACAGGGTGGAGGCAGAAAAATCGTTATAGATGCATTTACCAATTAGAATATATTTGAATAAACGCGGGTTACCATTTTATAGTACATTTACATTTATACCAAATGATAATCACTAAACAATAAAAAGTATGAGTAGAATGAGAAATATTTTATGGATTTTAATGGTTGCTACAGTTCTGATTTCAGGATGTAATAATGATGATGATGTAAATCAGGCTGAACAGGATTTAATAGGTACGTGGACAAGTAAAGAGATTTCGGCTGAGATGTCAATAGATGGAAAATCTATTATACAATGGTTCGCTGACGAATCTGGATTACCAGAAAGCGAAATTGAGAAAATTATTCAGGATCTTCTTGATGAAAATGCTTCTGGTTTATCTGGCACACTTGAATTCAAACCTGATAATACTTATTCTGCAGATTTTTTTGGGTCACCGAAAGAAACAGGAACTTGGCAATTGGCAAATAATAGTGAAACACTGATCCTTACCAGTAGTGATAATAGCAGTACGGAAATGGATGTTGTTTCGCTATCAGCAACCATGTTAATACTGGGTTTTGAAGAAATGGACTCTAATGACTTAAATGGAGATGGAACTGATGAAAATCTTCTTTTAAAAATTAAATGGACACTTGAAAAGTAAGTGTAATTCAATTTACAGGTACTCACTAGGGCATCTTTAAAAATTAAGTAAAAGCTATCTTGCAACATAAGATAGCTTTTTATTTGGTTCTGGATTCCCGACAATCTACCATCAATGAAGATATGAGGTGGACACAAGTTTGAGGAGAAAATTCATCAAAAAACAGCATGGAATTTGCAATTTCCGGACTAAAGCAGGTTTCCATTTATATAGTATATTTATGGCTCATTCTAATGATAATAAAATGATGAAATTCATCAATTCATTTTTAATTTTGTTAGTTGTCTCCTTTCTGTTTCCTGGATGTAATAAAGATGATGAGCTTTTATTTAATGAAGTTCACCTCATTGGAATGTGGACAACCACTGGATCCAATCTCGATTTAAGAATTAATGACACCCCAATCCTACAGTGGTACCAGGAAGAATTGGGTTTGTCGGGAAGTGAAGTAGAGGATTTTGTGGATGGGTTGATTGAGTCATTTTCCAGGGAATTATCGGGATCTATAGAGTATTATACAGATTATACCTATTTATCCAATTTCGGTAGTTTGCCAGCAGGTACAGGTACATGGGAATTGACAAATAACAATCGCACGCTTACAATTACGAATAATGGCAATTTCCAAAGTACCGAAATGGATATATTAACCCTGAATTCAACTACTTTGATTGTAAGTTTCGAACGAACGGATTCGGAGGACCTGGATAATGATGGTATCGAAGAGGATCTTACATTGAAGATTGAACTAACGTTTGAGAAGTAAGGATCGGATTGCCTCGCAAGCTTTCTTTGTCAGCAACCCGATAGCTATCGGCAATCCTGAGGGGGTTGCCAACAACAAAGAAATGGCCGACACTAAAAAGTGTCGATACCTATTTTTAGGCGATTCAATGAAATAATTCAAAAATCTCCTTCAAAATAAAAACCACATGCGGTTGCATGTGGCCAAATCCACCCACAAGGTCACACCTGAAAGCTTGGTCTTGGAATTACGCTGGTAGAAATAACATGGTCCTTGTGGTGCAATATTCTCAACTATTGGCTGGTACT
>CAZONK010000144.1:0-8763 GCA_964581095.1 uncultured Roseivirgaceae bacterium | reverse complement strand
TCTTTGATAATATTGACCATGAGAAACTACTTTTGGCATTGGATAAACATGTAGAGGAAAAGTGGGTTAAAATGTATATCAAACGATGGTTGACTGCACCAGTGCAAGACAAATCCGGGGAATTGATATTCAAAGAAGGAAAAGGAACACCGCAAGGCGGGGTTATCAGTCCTTTGTTAGCCAATTTATTTCTTCACTATGCTTTTGACCAATGGCTGACCCTGAATTTCAAGGGAGTTAAGTTTGAACGGTATGCAGATGATATTGTAGTTCATTGCAAATCGAACAAACAAGCGGAAATGATACTTGAGGGCATTGAGAAACGAATGCAGGATTGTGGCTTGGAACTTCATCCTGACAAGACGAAAATCGTCTATTGCAAAGACCATAAAAGAACAGGGGATTACAAACATGTAAAGTTTGATTTTCTGGGATTTACATTTAAGCCACGACCTACAAAAACGAAGGATGGCTTTATGTTTTTGGGCTATGATTTAGCGATGAGCGTTAAAGCGGGAAAACGTATTGTTTCAACCTTGCGGCAAAGCCATTTCCATCGTTGGACTTCCAACACGATAGAAGGCATTGCAGCAGAACTAAATTCCCAAATACAGGGATGGTTGAATTATTACGGTAAGTTTCGGCCATCAGCTATGTCGTATGTTTTTCGCCTCTTTCATGAGCGACTCGTCAAGTGGGTACAAAACAAGTTTAAATCACTAAGGGGCAAAATCCGTAAAGCTTATGGTATGCTCAATCGCATCCAAAAAGCCAAACCAGGATTGTTTGCACATTGGAAACGAGGTTTCTTAGTGTCAGGTTTACAAATGACAAGAGCCGTATGAAGCGAGAGTTTCACGTACGGTTCTGTGAGAGGCTCGGGCTGAAATGCCCTTGCCTACTCGACTTCTTTTAAATAGTTGTTCTAAATCCTCATTCGGATTTGAGCCATTAATGATAATCCATTCTGCAACATGCAGGTACGATGCGTCTTGATGGAAGTCTTTTTGACCAAGTGCGGTCATTGCTGATTGAAAATGCAGTCTGTCTTTGCCAATCCTATCGAATCGCTTAATTAAGAAGGTATGGTGGGTGCTATTAAATTTTTCAATTCTAGCTTCAGGTACATTTATTCCTGCTTCAATTGCCATATTCCTTGTTGCCATTTCCCACCCACCTGCATCATATAAGTCCGTGGTTGAGGGGAATTTAGCAATCCATAGATGGCTTTGTGGATCAATGACACCTGCCTTTGGTCTTGCACCACCCAATGAAGAACCTGGAGCAATCAATTGATTCAGCCACTCTAAATATTGTGGATCATCCATAGCATCCTTATCTTCTATATTCAGGGATATTTGTTCTAATTCCCGAAGCATTGTTATAGGTGGGACTGCCAGTTTCTCATCGTTGTTGAGAAATGGTCCATCGGGGTTTAACTTGAATCTAAGCCCCCCAACCCTTTGCTCATCATATACGCTCAACAGGTAGTCACTTAACTGAAATCGTTTTTCAATCCTTTCCTCCATTTTAGCAAGAACCGCCTCCCTTCTTCGTATGAGGAGTTTACCCCAATTGTCAGGAGATGAATCCGTAAACACTCCAAATAGTTCTTTATTACTTTGCAAATATTGAGGTGCTTCTACCAGGTCAAGTTCAGGATCAATGTCTAAGGAATATTGACCTGTAAACCAATCTGTGTTGTATTCGAAAGAAAATACCTCGTTACCTCTTGTTGTTTCTGCATATAGTTTTCCCATCAACAAAGGCTCACCGATCTGTTGCCATGATGCATACACATATATTTCTTTCCTACTCATTTTTCTGTTTCTTTGGTGCCCTGGCTTTAGGTTTCAAGTCCAGATCCTGAAGCTTCCTGCCCAATAAATCATCATTGGCGATTTTATCGAAATCATCCAAAAGACCAAGTATCATCATTACCATTGTATATGTTCCGATGGAAACTGTAGATACCCCATTTTCAATAGCAGTCAATGTTGGTCTTGAAATTCCCGCCCGTTTGGCCACAATCTCCTGACTGTACTTCCGCCTTAACCGTGCAAGTTTAATTCTTTCACCTAATTGCTCAAGCTTCTTTTCTATTTTTATCGATTGTTTTTTCATTATAACTATAATTTTAATTTACAAATATAATACATAATGTAAAATATAATTACTGTTATTGTATATTTTATAAAATAGAAATACAACGGGATTGTTAGTTAGACAGGATCTAATATTAATGCTATTATTCAAGCTAAATTTGAACTCTTACATCGAACTCACGTAAACTTAAATAAGGCTGAAGATATAACATCCACATTTTGCCATCAAACTCATTTTCATTATCTTACACAACTGTGTCAAAAGAAATCAAGATCAAATTCTACGGAACCCGCGGCTCTATTCCGGTATGCGAACCCCAATTTCAGAAGTTTGGAGGAAATACCACTTGTTTTGGATTTTACCATCATGATCGCATTGGTATCTTCGATGCCGGTACCGGAATCAGGACGGCCGGGAAGGATATTCTGGAGAATGAAATTTACCAGAAAAATATTACGATAGTGTTCACTCATTTTCATTGGGACCATATCCAGGGCTTGCCTTTTTTCCCTCCTGCCTATGCGCCTGACAGGGTGATCAGTCTCTTGACGCTGGGCAAAAGCCGCAAAACACGAAATCTTGAAGACGTTATCACACGGCAAATGGGTGGTGAATACTTCCCAATTGAATTAAACAAAATGGGTGCTAGGTTTAATTTCATGATGGTTGACCGAGCGGATATACCTAATTTCTATAATACTCATACTTCTTCCATAAAGCTCAACCACCCCGGGGGATGTTTTGGATATCGCATTGAAGTGGAAGGCAGGTTGGTCGTTATATGTACCGATGTGGAACATGGTGATAAAATTGATCCAAAAGTGGTTGAATTTTCCCGAAATGCAGACCTGCTGATACACGATGCACAATATACCGATGAGGAATTGGGAAAACATAAAGGTTGGGGACACAGCAGCTACAAACAAGCTTTGGAAGTAGCAGAAATGGCAGGAGTCAAACAACTGGCAATGACACATCATGATCCGCAACATGACGATGAATTTTTAAAAGCAATGGAAAGGAAATGCCAGGACCGGTTCAAAGATTGTCTTCTGGCCAGGGATGGGATGGAGATTGGTTTCTAAGCAGGTACTTCGTAAATGTGAATCTCAAAGTAGAATGAGGCATGTATTCAAGGAAATGCCTCAACTTCCTGGAGTTTTGGTTTAAGGGAGAATCCTGACCAATACGCCGCAATACTTAATCCTGCAATGATATGCCAAACACCCCACCAGGCTGTGATAAAAACCATACCACCAACAGCCATATCTGCAGGGAATATCATAGGATTAAACAAGAGGGCCAGTGCCAATCCTGAATTCTGGATCCCCGTTTCAATAGAAATGGTCTTTCTGTTTTGTTTCGAAAGCCTGAATACGGTTGCAGCATAATAGCCGGTAGCCAGGGCTGACATATTATGTATCAATACAAGAATAAATATATACTTGATATATTCAATAAATAAATCATAATTCTTGACAAAAACGATCAGGATTATCGCCGTAAATGCGAGAATAGAAAATCGCTTCATAGAAACCAGTATTTTGGCTGTAAAACCTGGAAATTTCAGGTTACTGAATATCCCCAGGATAAGAGGTATCCCCAGGATAATGAATATGGTTTGGAATACTTCCATAACGGGGATTTCCAATGGCCTCACAAGGGCAACTGCATCTCCCATCGCATAGACTTTGATAAAGAGATTGCCCCAAAAGGCGAAATTGAATGGAGTAAGTATCAATCCCCCGATGCTTGAAAAAGCTGTGAGACTTACAGATAGGGCAATGTTGCCCCGGGCTAAAGAACTGATGAAGTTGGAAACATTCCCTCCCGGACATGAGGCTACAAGTATCATTCCTAGACCCACCGTAGGGGTTATGTAATTTTTCAATGAGATGGCGATCAAAAAGGTGATCAAGGGCATCAGTAAAAACTGGCTTAGAATACCCACTAACATAGGTCGGGGTTGCTTGAACAAGCGTTTGAAATCATCAGGCTTTATCTCCAGCGCCACACCAAACATTATGAGAGCGATAGTAAGATTGAGCAGGAGCTTATTATCCTCTGTGAAATCCAGCAGAACCTCATCTATTCTCATCAAACTCTCCAGCATAAATTATAGGTTTTATCTGAGTGTGGTGGATTTACACAATTTTAAATTGTAAATGTAGCTATCCAAATACAATTGTCATATTTCCAAAATCAATCCAAATCATTGCTAGTTAATAAAAGCATCCTTTAACTACAAAATACCAGCTGGAAAAATTTAATTGATATTCGCCATATTGGTGATTCTATCTTACTTTAGAGAGATCAAATTCCGGATAATTTCAGGAATAAACAGTATATGTGGTTTGGTATCATTGTTGATACGTCCTTAACTAGCCCAAAATGTTATGAAAAAAACAGGAATCTTACTGGTAAGCTTTCTTTTAGCTACAAATCTCCTGGCCCAGCCAAATTTTGCTGTTAGAAATTATTCTGTGGCTTATGGTAAAAAAGCGAATTTTTACAATAACGAAGCAGGAAGATTGTTTAAGAAAGGGCAATACAATGCCTCAACATTAAATGCCGCAAATGCTTTGCGCCTGGCAACAAAAAAAGGTCAAATTTCAGAGGCGCAAAGACGCCTTTTTGATAGTTATAACCGGGCTGTACAGGAAAATTTGATGCGGATTGAATCTTTACAAGCCGGTTCAGCAACATTTGTAAACGATCAAACGGTAACTGACCGGGCCGCAATTGTAAGCATTTATAAGATCATGATGGATTATAACGGAATATTAAGCACACTTCCCAAATCATCTTTTGACCCGGTAAAGAGGAAAGATCCAAAACTTAAGTTGGATATTGTTGATTATAAATCTGAATTAAAGCAGGCAACTACAAACCTGGAGGAAGGAAAAAAAGAAGCTGCAGCCTGGCATTACCAGCAGGGCAGGGATTTAGGGAGATCTTCTGATTTGAAAACCAATAAACAGGCAGCGCGTCATTTCCGTTGGGCGATGATTTATGTGCCTTCCTATGAGGATTCACAATCCAGATATGAGAAAGCCAGGCTATTGGGCACTACACGGCTGGGTGTAGTAAATTTTACAACAGCATCCCAGGTTAGCCAATATGGTGATTTGGGTTCGATCACATCCGATCAATTCATTGCCAGAATGCCTGGTAATTATGAATTTTTTGAGTTGGTCAGCAGGGACCAGCTTGATCTTATTATAAGCGAACAAGAACTTAATATTTCCGGTTTAATGGATGAAAATTCAACTACTGAAGTTGGCCAGTTAAAGGGGGTAAATGTTTTGCTGGTTGGGAAGTTGAGTAGTGCTTCACAAGACCGGCAGCAAGGTGGAGGCACGGAAACTTATCTGGAGGAAAAAGAAGTAGAGGATGGAGAGGAAAAATATGTTGACTCTGATGGAAAAGAGAAAACAAGAGCTATATATAAAACGGTATCTGCAAAAGTCAAGTTTTATCATAAGTCGGCCAGCGGAAATGTAATTGGATCTTTTAAGTTGCTGGATGTAAAAACGGGTAGTATTACCAGAGCTGGATCATTGGTTGGCAATTATAGCTGGGAGCATAGATGGGCAACCTATACGGGGGATAAAAGAGCGTTGAAGTCGAGCACCAGGTCCCTGGTAAATAATGGGCCTGGTAATTTTCCCGCCAGGAATCAAATGGTAATGAATGCCAATGAAGAACTGGTTCAAAATTTAGTAAACAAAGTGAGGCAATATGCCAATGAAGTAGGGAAATACTGAAATAGTCAATAAATTTTGAATCCCTTCTACCTGTTATTAAATCTTAATTCATAGATCAGATCATCTAAAAAATCATCACGCGCTTTTTCGTAGGCCTTAATACTTCCAAGTTCAAAACTTGCAGCAGTCCCTTTAACACTACTTAGTGATTTTTTATATACTTCATTGCCACTTTTTCTGTCCAGGAGAGAAATGGTTGCATCCAGGTATGATGTTCTAAAATTGCCGGATTGTTGTGCGGAGCGTGTGGCTGCTACTATGGTTAAGATCAGATCTGCTTCTGCCTCATTATCAACAAACTCATAGTCCAGTTCTGCAAAGGTGTTTTTAACCGAAGGTTCCAATATAGGTATTCCCAATGGCTGACCCAGGCTCATCTCTGAAGAATTAACATAAACCGTTGGTGAGAGAACTTTTAGTTGAATTTTTCTAACTTGTGGCGGGTAATCACGAATCACATCCTGATAGAAATCTGAGTTAATGTCAAGGTGTAAAAACCCAGCTATGTCAAGCGTAGCCTGCAATTCATATTCACCACTTTTCGGAATATTCTCCTTGTTTAAAAAGTATTGTGCAGCACCATTTTTTGCCGAAATAACCGTTGCATCGAAAGCAGGGGATCCATCCTTATAGAATGTTAATTTTATCGGCAAATCAATTTGTGGCTGACTGTTTAATTCAACATTGAATCTGATGGGTTGATCTATAAAATTGTTGGTTTTAATTGCAATTTCTTCTCCGTTTCCAATCAACTTTATGTAGGGTATATCTTTTATTCTTGCAAAATTGGTTGGCAACAAACGCAATCCATCCAATGATAATACCGCCTTACTAAAGGTTCGTTCCCGAGTGGCAGTAATTTTTGCATTTTGCTTGTCATTAAGATTAACCGAAATAATTATTTCGGTTTCGCTATCCTGGTAAAAACCTGAAAGCTCATAAACGCAATTTCCGGATTCAGTTTCATCGGTAATTATATTGAAGCCTGACCCGCCGCCAATACCATTTAATATGCTATTTTTTAATGTCAGTGAAAATTCACTTTCTGCACCCGAGTCTTTATAAGAAAGAATACCAGAACAGAGATTGGATGTTTCGTCGGGTTCCGTTTGAGGAATCAGGCTATAAATAAAGTAGTTGGCAATATTACTAATGGAAACGGGTTCAGAATCAAATATTTCATTACTGATATCCTCAACCTGTTTCTTTATTTCGGTGATCTTTGAGAAATCAATACTATTTGCTTGTTTCAGGGCAACAAGTATTGCAGTAGCCTCATCTATCTCCCTAAGTTTTAATTGTACATCAAACAATAATTTTAGCGCTGTATTTTTATTGCCGCTGCTCTCCACCCCGGAAAAGTCCTTGTCAATGATATCAAAATTAGTTTGAAGAATGTCGAAATAGTAATCAATTAAATCCTGGATCAATACATATGAAAATGAGAAGGCTGTTTTTTTCTTCTTATTATAATGATTTTCAAATTTCAGGCCCACAAGTTCAGCATTTGAAGCAGACTGAGAACGTAACTCATAAGACTCATCAGTGTTTGCGTTTTCAACTGAAATATTCAATTGTGATTCTGCTTTGATCGAAACTTGTATCGATTCGATAATCTGGTTACGAGATAACTGATTGAGTCGTTCAAATGCACTTGCAGCCTGGAATTTCTCAATCCTGATTTCTGTTGCCAAACCACTTAAATACTTACTATCCGGGTACATTGAAGCACGATTGGCATAATCTACCCAGGGCGGTGCTTTCTGCGCCATTGTATTTAAGCTAGAAACAGTCAAAATCAGACAAACGATATATCGCATATAAAAAAGGGGTTCCAAAGTGCAGGAACCCCATGTTAGAATTTTATAAAATTACATTTTTGATATAATGGTAACCTAGTTGTCCCAATTCATAAGCTTCTCTAACTTATCATGGGCGATTTCTGTCTCCTCTTCAAGCTTCTTTTTTATTGTTTTTTGGGCTATTTCCTCTGCCTTTTTTGAATTATAAGCTATTCGGACATTTACTTCAACATTTTTATTTTTCAATGTTCTGTAAATTTCAAATAATGGTAGAGACCGACCCAGTTCTTGCGCAATTATATTCTTTGAAGCAGCTACAGTCTTGGTCACAGACGCGGCTTCTTCACTATTAAATTGCTGGTTAGAAATGCTGTTTTCAATAAGAGCAGCAACCTGGGTAGAAATTGATCCGGCCAATTCGAGTTTAGCCAATTCTGTAGCCTGCAATTTTGCTGCTGAAGTTGTATTTGCAACAGAATTACCCGATGCAACAATATATAAAGGATATCCGTCTTCTGCTGTCTCATATTGCCTCATCCAGGCTGTTTCGATTTGCTTTTCCATCGGCAAAGCTCCTGGTGAAACTTTATATCCTTGTTTTTTAAATCGTTTAGCCTCCTTGCGAGCCTCTTTTACAGCTTTTTTCTTAATACTTTTTTTAAGTTCTTTTGAACTTTGTTGAGCCATTACAGTTACAGAAGTAAATGTCAACACAAGTAGCATTAATAAGATGGTTCTTGTTTTCATGATTGTCTAAGTTAGTATTCCTGAATACAATTTGTTCTCCAGTATAAATTAATTATTCTATAAAAATTTGATATTTAATGATCGATGAAGGTACATATAATTGAATAAATTTTCAGATATAGTGCAATAAATATGCCGAACTGATCGTGCAACATTTTATGTGTATATGTAAAGGTGGAGTATATCTGAACCGAGTGGAATTATCAGGAAATAAATATTCTGCCAAGCGCAACTTGTAATGTCTATATTATTTTTTGTGATAATATCTAAATGGTTAATTCAATTTAATTATTTGTAACTACTCAGCCCTATTTTGACTAAAACAAAGTATTAAAAGTGCG
>CAZONK010000143.1:0-8766 GCA_964581095.1 uncultured Roseivirgaceae bacterium | reverse complement strand
GCAGAATACATTACCAATCATCTGAAGTCATTGGGCATGGAAGTGGAGGCGGGCATTGCCCATACAGGTGTGGTTGGAACACTAAAAGGAGGCAAACCAGGTCCTGTTGTTGCATTACGTGCCGATATGGATGCACTCCCTGTACCTGAACGTGTCGATATCCCCTGGAAATCAGTAGTTGTAGGGGAATACAACGGCGCTGAAGTACCTGTCATGCATGCCTGCGGACACGATACCCACGTGGCAATCCTGATGGGCACGGCTGAGATTTTGTCGGCAATGAAAAAAGACCTCAAAGGAACTGTGAAGTTTATCTTCCAACCTGCAGAAGAAGGTGCACCTTCAGGTGAAGAAGGAGGTGCGAAGCTGATGGTGAAAGAAGGAGTTCTTCAAAATCCGGATGTGGATGCTATTTTTGGTTTGCATATAAGTTCGGGACTGGAGGTCAATCGAATCCAATACAAACCGGGAGGTGCTCTTGCTGCCGTGAACAGTTTTACAATAACAGTAAACGGCAAACAAACACACGGCTCTACCCCATGGACAGGGATTGATCCGATAGTCACCTCCGCGCTCATAATTAATGGATTACAAACCGTTGTAAGCCGTCAGGCGGCACTTACCACAGAACCGGCTGTTGTATCAGTAGGGTCTATTCACGGTGGCCTGCGAAGTAATATCATTCCTGAAGAAGTAATAATGGTTGGAACGATTCGCACACTCGACTATGGCATGCGCAAAAAGATACTTGAAGATATCCGCCGAACCGCAATTTCAATAGCAGAGAGCCAGCGAGCCACTGCCATTGTAGAAATTGACGAAGGTTATCCCATCACTTTTAATGATCCTGAGCTCACAAAAATGATGGTTCCCTCTCTGGAAGAAGCTGCAGGCGCAGAATATGTATCGGTGCACAAAGCCAGGACCGGGGCTGAAGACTTTTCGTTCTTTGAAGAAAAAGTACCCGGATTATTCTTTTTTCTGGGAGGAATGCCAGCAGGAAGCGATCCGAAAACTGCACCTCCACATCATACACCTGACTTTTATGTTGACGATTCAGGTATGAAACTAGGGATGATATCTTTCTGCAACCTGGTAATTGACTATGCCGATAGAATAAAGTAATGCGTTGGCATCTGGTTTGTGCAGTTTAGCTACCGTCAGAATCATTACATTTACAATTGAATCGAATCCACAAAATATGACACGTAGCAGATTACTCTTATTAAATTTTATTTGGGGTGTTGTTCTTGCATGTACGCCTAATCAGGAAAATGCTGTAGTTGAAGAATCACTTGCTACAGTTGAACGGAAAAGGCCATTGGCAATCGAGAATGATAAGTTTTACACTGAAAATGGGAAGAAATACATGTACGGTGGTGAGGACTCCACATGGAATTTCGATATCACCAACGGTATCCTCAAAAATGAACAATATCATTATGGCATCGGTCGTGAAAAGTTTGATGCGCTGATCAATCCTGAATTTATTTCAAGGGAAGAGGCGGATGAAGTTTTTCCTGATTCGGCCCGGTTTTTATCTTTGCAAATAGGAAATGATGTCCGTGCGTACAGTATAGAATTGCTGACCCACCATGAAGTAGTAAATGATGTAGTAGGGGGGCAACCTGTAATGGCCGCATATTGCGTTTTAGCTGATCTTGGGGCTATTTATGACCGGAACATGGGGGGAGAAGTATTCACCTTTGCCCTTAGTGGCTACACTTATTATGATCCTGAAGTTTGGGATGGCCTTGATGGTTTTGTTTTCTGGGACAGGGAAACCGAAAGCACATGGTGGCCATTGATTGGCAAAGGTGTGTCGGGTCCTATGCTTGAAATGCCCCTGAAAGTATATGATGATCAAAACTGGGCACAAACGACCTGGGGTGAAATAAAATCAACCTACCCCGGTTCAGAAATCAGGGTACTTAAACCAGGGCAGGAAATGGGTCCACCTGAATCCTGGGATAAATTTGACGAGGCAACTGTGGAAGATATACGAACCAACCTGACTTCAGGAAAATCCGTTGCCCCTAAATGGCAGGCAGATCCTAAATAAATGGCTAGGCAGGTTATCCAGCTTGTTGGGGTTATTTATAAAGAATTTCTCCGAAATCCCGGAATAATTTTCTGGAGCATATTCTTCCCGCTACTCATGGCATGGGGACTTGGGATTGCTTTTACAAAACAAGACCAACTGATTCGCAATGCCGCCTGGATCCAAAACCAGAAAGGAACGAGTGTTTTTTCCGGGGAAAAGGCAGATTCGGATGGAGTGGTTACGGTAATTGCCGGAAATGATGCTATTGGTCATTCTACATACAAACTAATTCCGGTTACCCACGATGAAGCAAGCCAGATGATGAAAAAAGGACGGGTAACCCTGGTTCTCGATGAGTCTTCGGGTAAAATAACATACCGGTTCGACCCCAAAAACCCTGATGCCCAGCTTGCGTACTATCATTTTACATCTATCTTATCGGGAACCAAACAAGTTATAGATGAAGCACAAATCAATCCCATTACCGGCAAAGGATCAAGGTATGTTGACTTTCTTGTTCCTGGACTGATAGCCATGAACATCATGATGTCGTGTATGTGGGGAATTAGTTACAATCTGATTGATAAACGTATCCGAAAATTATTACGAAGGATGATAGCCACACCCATGAAAAAATCGGCGTTTATGATCGCTCAGTTTATAGCTCGTCTGGGTCTCAGTGGAATGGAAGTAGCAATTATTTATATTTTCACCTGGCTCTACTTCGGAATTAAAATACAAGGAAGTATCACAGGTTTGTTGTTACTGTTTATTGCCGGAAATGCCGCATTTACAGGAATAGCTATCCTTGTTTCTTCACGGACCTCGAATTCACAGGTTGGTAACGGCCTCATCAACCTTGTGGTAATGCCTATGATGATTTTGTCAGGAATATTCTTTAGTTACCATGGATTCCCCGATTGGGTAATCTCCATCATAAAATGGATGCCATTGACCATTCTGGCTGATAATATCAGGAGTGTCTTCAATGAAGGGGCCCTGCTACCTGATGTTGCTCCGGCTATAGTTACCCTTTTTGTTGTGGGATTGATTTTCTATGGGATTGGAATCAGGATATATAAATGGTACTGATATCCAGCTTTGAGATTATGAGCTTCGAGCTATGAGTTATTGCTGTTTCATTTTCATTTTCACCACCGAAGCATAGCAAGGAACACCAACGGGAGGATTCAGTTTCGAAATTTTTATCTTGGCTTTAATAACTGAAGGTTGTTGTTCCAATATCCGTTCGAGGATGCGGTTTGCCACATGTTCCAGCAGCGATGATGGTTTTTTCATTTCTTCAGAAGCAATTCTTGAAATCGATTCGTAGTCCACTGCCTTGTTCAGATCATCGCTATTCGCAGCAGGAAACAAGTCCGTTTTGATGAAAAGATCAATTTGAAAGGATCCCCCATTTATTTTTTCGTCCTGGTGCACACCATGGTTGGCATGAAACTTCATCTTTTCAAGTCCAACCCACCCTTTCAACTGCCTGGATTTCATTAAAAACTATACAATTTCGTCAAAAAAGGATCCCCCCTCAGAAGAGTCTTTTTTTACAGGTTCTTTTACGGGTGTTGTGACCTTGTCTTTTTTCTCTTCATTTGGAACTTTTGTATTCTTTTCTACCGGCTGAGAACCGGTACCTTTTTGAATATTTTTAAATTGTGCCTCAAAATCGATTGACGGTGTCTTTTTACTAATTTTTTCAATACGTTCAAGGCTCTCTTGAGCTAGATGTTTAATTTCAGACAATAATGACTCTTTTTGGTTTTCGATGTCTTTATAAACCTGGTGAAGTTCATAAATCTTACGTTCCATGTCATCAATGATCTTTCTGGAATCATTTTCGGATTCCTCAATCATATTACGGGCTTTTGTCTTGGCTTCGTTTAATAATCCATCCGCTGTCATCTGTGTTTCCCGAAGATGCAACTCAGCAGTTTTATTTGCCTGCTCGATCATATTAGCACCTGTATCTTCCGCCGTTTTCAATGTTCTGAACAAGGAACTTTCAACTTCACGAAGTTTCTGAACTTCTTTTTCAGCTGCAGATAATTTGAATTTGTACTCTTTGTTCTCATCATTCATTCGCTCCCATTCCTGCGAAAGCGATTGTAAAAATGCATTTACTTCATCTTTGTCGTACCCACGAATCTTTTTTTCAAAGGTCTTTTGACGAATTTCTAGTGGAGTAATCTTCATATAACCGGAATTTATTCTTTATTATCAAACTTTATATCCCAAATCATTATTGCCCTGTCATCGCTTATGGATACCAATTGGTTTTCGTAGCTGCTCCAACGCAGCTTATTCACTGAAGATGTATGAGATTCATACCTGTCGTTGTCAATTACTTTCAACAAATCAAAATTTTCAGTGTCCCATAATTTTATGGTTTTATCCATGCTACAAGTTACAAAATGTTTGCCATCAGGACTAAACTGTATGTCATTGATTGTATTCATATGAGCAATCTCACTAATAATCAATTCAAAATTTTCATCTACATTCCACATTTTTAGGGAGGCATCCCTTGAACCGCTTAAAAGTCTGAACCCGTCAGGCGAATACCGTAATGAAAATACAGAGTTTTGATGACCTTCATATTCTTTCATAAGTTTATATGATTTTGAATTGATAATCCTAATGAAATTATCGCTAAACCCCAGTGCAATTTGATCTAAATGAGGATGTAGGGCAATCGCGCGTAAACTTTTATCAGAGAATTTGGTTTGTGAATGAACCCTCAAATTCTTAATATCAGCGACAATGAATTCCCCGTCCCCAGTGCCGACATACGCCAAATTTTCTGCTACCTTTATATCAAATATTTGCTTTGAGGTAAGTTGAAGCGTCGCTTTTTCTTCCCTGTTTTTCCAATCAATAAAATGCAAGCCATCGTAATTGTGACCTACGAGCAAAAGATCTTGTTCCTCGCAATTAGCCATAGCATACACAGAATTAGGCACCTTGGCAACTAATTGACCATCACCCGGTCGGGTCATGTCCCATACAACAACATATCCTTCGGCACCGGAGCTAAAAATATTTTTATTATCTTGGGAACTGCTTAGTGCATAAATAGAATCTTTATGCCCTGAAAGTGTGGCTACTTTATTAATTGAAATCTTTTGCATATAATTGAGTGCAAATTAATTGAAAACTAACAATTATATTTATTCCAAAACGAAATAGTGATTTCCTGATATGCCTCTGAGTTTTATACAGAAAATTAACAATGATTCCTCCTGGGTATTATGGGAAATACATGAGGAAATAGGTAATTTTTTCTTACAGATGGATTTAATGGAAGAAGAAAAGTCATTTTATGATACCATCAGCAACCATTATAAAAAACTGGAATGGCTGGCAACCCGGGTAGCCCTCAGAAAATTGATGGAAAGCCTGAATCTGGAGTATGATGGTATAACCAAAGATGAGCACGGTAAACCACACCTGGTCAATGAAAACGGGATGATTTCAGTAACACATTCTTATCCATATGTGGCGGTGATATATCATCGGAAACTGGATGTTGGTATCGACCTTGAGCACCCACGTGAAAAAATTCTTAAAATTTCAAAAAAATTTTTAAACGATCGGGAAATGCTGATTGCCAATGGAAATGTGGATAAAACTACCATGTTATGGAGTGCAAAAGAAGCCTTGTATAAGCTTCATGGCAGGAAATTTGTAATTTTCAAAGATAATCTTGAAATAGATGAATTTAAAATCGAGAAAGAGGGTATGCTCAAAGGGCATATTAGGTTGAATGGTTCGAAATTTGCTATTGACATGCAGTACTATTGCAATGAAAAGTATATTGTTATGTATACAGTCAGGTAAGGGATTATTATTCTTATTGCCTGGATTACTCCTGATCTTTAATCAAGGATTAGCACAATCTTTATCGGTAAATGATATTGGATTGACAGATGTAACAACCAAAAAGGTTATAAATCTCTCCGATTTTAGAAATAAAAAGGCAATTGTGGTCATTTTTATGTGTAATGGTTGCCCATATTCCAAATATTATAAAGAAAGGATTATTAGTCTCACTAAGCAATATACATCGGCTGGGTTTATTTTAATTAACTCATCCCCGGATAAGTTCGCGAAAGAAGAATCAATGGAAAACATGGCTGAGTTTGTTAAAAACAACGGAATAGATGTGCCTTATCTGGCTGACAAAGGTCAAGAGGCATTGCAGGCATTCAATGCAAAAAAATGTCCTGAAGCATTTGTTCTTAAACCTTCGGGTGGAAATTTTTTGATCCAATACCAGGGCGCAATTGATGATAACCCCCAGGTCGAAAAAGATGTAAAGTCTTTCTATTTAAGTGATGCGATCAAATCTGTCCTTTCAGGGGAATCCCCCTCAAATTTATATGTCCGGCCTAATGGTTGCATGATCAAACGAAATTGAAGAAGGAAAGGCGAGCTCAGAATTAAGCATTTTTTTAATAATCAAGCTCGTTTCCATCCGTTATGGCTTTGAGAAGTAGCTTTATTTCTTCAGATTTATCATGATCTCCTATCTTATCAAATGATGCCATCAGGTTACGCATTAGCCGGCGAATCGAATCTTTGTTGGTGCACGGTTCATAAAACATATCCATTGGAGTAAGGTTAAGCTGGACAATATAGTTTTCAATATCATCCCTGGTAAAAATAATACCCCTGTTAAATGCATTAATATAAAACTGCTGATCATTCGTTTTATATACCAGGATAAACAGGTTAGGCAGGTTCACGCCATAAACAGGCATCTTGAGTTTTTGAGCTACCATCATATAAATGACGCACAAAGAGAGGGGATTCCCCTTCCTGGACTCAATTACCTGATTGATCATTGAATTGGCAATGGAGTGAAAATTCTTTGAATTTGGTTTAAATTTTAATTTATCAAAAAGAACACTGTTCAGAATTTTCACCTGGTCGAATGGTCGGGCATCTGTCTTAAATTCCAGCCATACTTCGTAATATATTTGTTCAAGTTCCTTTTTAAGATCAGACAAGTCAAGGTCAGGGTACAAGTAGGTTGCTGCCAGCCACATTCCTTCAAGGAGGTCTTGATTCTTACTTGATTTCCATTTCACTAATCGTTGTTGCAGCCGCGCAAACTGCATGTTATGGATTATGTCCTCCAACCTTTTTTGAACAATTGGATTAAACGTTGTTTCCCAATGTGTTTCCAGTAATGGAATCACGTCATTGCCCAGGGAAAAAATTTTATTTTCTACCTGTGTCAGAATTAACCCGTCTTCATCGTCAAGTAGTGACACCAGAGCCTTCAATTCATTTTTATTTATTGTTTTTTTGCCCAAAGTCAGGTTTGAATTACGCCCACATTAAATTTTTTGGAAATCGGCGCATTGTTGGCAACTTCTATACCTTTTGAAATTACTTTCCTTGTTTCCAGAGGATCAATTATGCCATCTATCCATAATCTTGCTGCAGCATAGTATGGATTTAATTTACTGTTATATGATTCCGTAATTTCATTCAGCAGCTTTTCCTTTTCTTCTTCAGAAACTTCATGGCCATGGGATTTTTCAGTGGCAATCTTAATCTGCAAAAGTGTACTAGCCGCTGCTGAACCACTCATTACAGCAATTTGAGCAGATGGCCATGCATAAATAAGCCGGGGATCGTATGCTTTGCCACACATTGCATAGTTGCCTGCACCGTAAGAATTTCCAATGATGATGGTGAACTTTGGAACTACTGAATTACTCACGGCATTCACCATTTTTGCACCGTCTTTAATAATACCACCATGCTCAGCCCGGCTCCCTACCATAAACCCGGTCACATCCTGCAAAAACACAAGTGGAATCTTTCGCTGGTTGCAATTCATTATGAATCGTGCTGCTTTATCTGCAGCATCAGAGTAGATCACTCCCCCCATTTGCATTTCGCCTTTTTTTGTTTTTACAGTTTTTCGCTGATTAGCAACAATTCCCACTGACCACCCATCAATGCGTGCGTATCCACAAAACAGAGACTTACCATAAAGGGCTTTGTATTCATCAAACTCAGAATTATCTACCAGCCTTTTAATCACCTCTTTGATTTCATATGCCTTAACGCGATTCTCAGGAAAAATACCATACAATTCTTCTGGATTCAAATTTGGTTTCGCCGGCTTTTTTCTATCAAAGCCGGCTACCTCATTATGTCCAATCTTATCCATTATAGACTTGATATAATCAAGACATTCCTGGTCTGAATCGAATTTGTTATCAGTTACTCCGCTAATTTCACAATGTGCTGTAGCCCCCCCGAGCGTCTGATTATCAATTTCCTCACCCACCGCAGCCTTCACCAGGTAAGACCCCGCTAAAAATATTGAACCTGTTTTGTCAACAATCATGGCTTCATCTGACATTGCCGGTAAATAAGCTCCACCTGCAACACAACTACCCATGATGGCTGCTATCTGAACGATGCCCATTGCAGACATTTTAGCATTATTCCTGAATTGTCTTCCAAAATGTTCTTTATCAGGAAAAATTTTATCCTGAAGAGGAAGAAATACCCCTGCGCTATCCACAAGATAAACTACGGGAAGTCGATTTTCAATGGCTATTTCCTGTGCGCGAAGATTTTTCTTTGCAGTAATAGGAAACCAGGCACCGGCTTTTACAGTTGCATCATTGGCAACAATCATACATACCCTACCTTGTATTTCTCCTATACCCGTTACTACACCC
>CAZONK010000142.1:0-8952 GCA_964581095.1 uncultured Roseivirgaceae bacterium | reverse complement strand
AAAGTTAGTTTATCCCCTGAGTATCATCGCCAATAAATTGAATAAAACGAGTTTTGCCGGTTACAATGAGCCTATTGCGTGGGATTCACAGGACGAAATTGGCAGGCTTGTTCGTGAATACAATACTATGATTTCGAACCTTGAAGAAAGTCGGGAAGCTTTAGCTCGTAATCAAAGGGAGCTGGCATGGCGCGAAATCGCAAAACATGTAGCACATGAAATTAAAAACCCATTGACGCCAATGAAACTAACTTTGCAGCAATTGCAAAGACGATTGATTGGAGGTAAGCCACTGCCTCCAGGTGAAATATCCAAACCTGTAAATACACTTTTGCTCCAGGTGGATGTACTTCGTGATATAGCCACTTCATTCAGTGCTTTTGCCAAGATGCCAATTCCTGAAATGAAACCATTTAACCTGGGGGAACTTGTGAGAAAAACAGTGGCGCTTCATCAGAATGATTGTGATATAACATTAATTGGTGATTCAGGCGACATTGAAGTGACCGGGGATAAAAAATTGATGGGAAGGATTATTACTAATATATTTCTGAATGCGCAACAGGCGAGAAGTGATCAGCCATTGAAAGTTTCAGTTTCTATCAAAGAATCCGGAAGAAACATGCTGATTTCGATCGCTGATAATGGAATTGGTATTTCAGAAGAATTCATTGATAAAATATTTCTTCCAGGATTCAGCACGAAAGAAAGCGGATCGGGTATAGGTCTGGCTGTTGCCAAACATGGTATTGAACAATCGGGAGGTCAACTTTGGGTTGAATCTAAAACCGGAGAAGGTACCACTTTTTATATTGAAATACCGCTTGCTAATTCATGATGAAGTACCTGTGGCCCATATTGTTATTAATTTCAATACACGCTGTAACTGCTCAGGTAAAAGATAACAGACATTGTGGATGGGTACAACCGGGGAATATTATTATTGATGATGGAACAGTACCTGATCCATCATCTTTTTCCATAAAAAACAGTACGGATTCAACTCTTGCTTTTGAATTTAATTATTCCACAGGTTCAGTAATTGTTAAAAGCCAATTCAAGCTTCCCGATTCAGTACTGTTATGCTACAGGATTCTCGACATTAATCAAAAAAAACACTTTTCAAAATCTATGGGTATATATGATTCCACAGCAAAATTCAAAGATTATGGAATTGCCCAAACACCTATTGCAATAAAAAAAGATCAGTTATTTGAGACAGGTGATGTAAATACTATGGGTCGGCTGACCAGGGGATTTACAGTTGGGTCAAATCAGAATGTTTTTATGAACTCTTCACTGAACCTCATTATGGATGGCAAACTTTCTGATAATTTAAATATCCAGGCAACAATCAACGATCAGAATATACCCTTTCAACCTGAAGGTAATACGCTTCAACTGCAGGAAATTGACCGTGTATTTTTGAAATTGTACAACGATGATTTCAGTATAACCGGAGGTGATGTTGCATTTACAAACAGGGATACTCGATTTTTGAAGTTCAATAAGAATGTTCAGGGAGCAAATTTTTTAGTGAGCAAACTGGAATCTTCTACATCTATTGGTGCAGCTGTTGCTAAAGGAAAATTCGCAACAGTATCAATTGAAGCACTGGAAGGGATTACGGGCCCATACCGGATTCAGGGTCCTGAAGAGCAGGATTTTGTTGTTGTACTTGCCAATTCGGAGAAAGTGTATCTCGATGGAAATTTGCTTCGGCGAGGGTTTGATAATGACTACATAATTGACTACAACCTTGGTGAGATAACGTTTACTTCAAATATTTCAATTACCAAATTTTCTCGTATTCGGGTTGACTATGAGTTTGCAGACAACAGGTACTCCCGTTTTATACTATCAGCTGGGCATCAGCAGAAAATAGGTAGATTCAGTTTGTCAGTAGATGCATACAGCGAGAAAGACAATAAAAACAATGCAAATTTTGACCTGACAAATGAGGACAAGGAAATTCTAAGCAATGTAGGTGATGATCTGGAGAAGGCAGTAAAATCAGGGGCTGATAGTGTAGGCTTCAGTCAGGAGAGAATATTATATAAAAAAATACTTCTAAATGGGTTTGAAATTTTCAAGCATTCCAACAATCCTGATAGTGCAGTATGGGAGGTTCGTTTTTCGAATGTAGGGCAAGGGAATGGTGATTACAGACAGATTGTGTCAACAGCTAACGGACGAGTTTATGAGTGGGTTCCCCCGGTAAATGGGATACCTCAGGGAAAATATGTTCCTTATACCATTATACCTGCTCCTTCAAAAAAACAAATGGTTGAAATTGGGGGCAACTATTCAATTAGTGATCATGAATCAATTTCTACTCAACTTTCATTTTCGTCAACGGATATAAACCTGTTTTCTGATATTGATAATTTCAACAACAACGGCAAGGCCTTAAATTTTACTTTTAAAACAAAAGACAGACAGATTGGTAATGCGGGATACAAGTTAAAAGCGTTTACCGGCCTTGAGTATCTTGATAAATATTTTAGTCCCATTGACAGGTTTCGCAGGGTTGAATTTGACAGGGATTGGAGCGTGCAAGACGTTGAAATCGATACTGCAGTTGCCGACATTTTAATTAATACAGGGATTGCTTTCGAAAAGGATGTGCTCAACCTCTTTTCATATGGTCTTTCAAAAAGGCAAAAGCCGGGTTATGTTGATGGGTTACAGCACAATGTACAATTAAATAAAGAGTTGGGTGGAGCCAGGTTTATCTCTACAGCATTCTTTTCTAACAATGATCAGGATACATCAGATGCATCATGGAGAAAAATTCATACTGATTTATCGTATGATATATCAGGGTGGCGTCCGGGCTATAAATTTGGTATTGAAGAAAATACTGTGTCTATGTCGGATTCAATTACTTTTAGTGCTAATTATTTTGATGAACATGTATTTTATCTAAGAAAGGAAAACCTGGAGAAATCATATTTTGATATCAATTACAGGATCAGGGATACTAAATCACCTTTAGAAGGAGAGATGGTTGAGAGTAATTCTTCACAAACATTAAGTATGGTGTATTCAAATCAGTTTAGTACATCTCAAAATATTTCTACTACCTTAACTTTCCGTGAACTTCAGAATAAGAATGAAAATATTGATTTCGGAAGTGGCAATAGTTTGACAGGTAGGATTGATTGGTTTGGTTCTTTCTTTGGTCAGATCATACGGAATGATTTGACCTGGTCGATATCGAATAGCAGGGAACTCAAAAAAGAATATGTATTTATTGAAGTACCAACAGGGCAGGGAAATTATACATGGATTGACGGGAATGGAGATGGTGTAAAAGATTTAAATGAGTTCTTTCTTGCGGTTAATATTGATGAACGAAATTTCGCTAAATTCTTTATCCCAACTTCTGAGTATATTGATGCATTTGAGAATACTTTCAATTATAGATTTAATTTACGTTTCCCAAGGTCCTGGTTAAAATCCGGAGGAATGAAATCACTGATCTCCAGGTTTTCGAATACCACTGTATGGACAGCAGTAAGCCGGATAACAGACGAGTCTATTAGTTCCAGGTTGTTTGCTTTTGTTAAGTCTATTGATCGAAGTGAAATATTAAGCATGCGCGAAAATTTCAGAACTACCATGTTTTTTAACCGTGGCAATTCAAAATATGGAATCAATTCAGGCTATCGTCAAACAAGAAATCTTAATTTGCTTACCGGTGGATTTGAAGATCGGATGATCAGGGAATTTGATTTCATAGGAAGAGTGAATATCGGCCGCCCCTATAGTTTGAAAATCAGTTCAAGATATGGTACTGAATCCTCTGAATCTGATTTCCTGGATAACCGGAATTTTATCATTGATGCAAAAATGATCAGGCCTTCATTCACCTGGCAACCCAAACCAAATTTCAGGCTAAATTTAGGATATGGAATCAGAAACAGGGAAAATATTACGATTGTTGAATTGGGTAGCGAAAGGGCAAAGATCAATGAAATAACCGCTGAGGTAAAGGTGAGTAAAGTCTCTAAAACCAACCTTCAGGGATCACTTACGTTTTCAAATGTTGATTTTGTTGGTACTGCAAACAGCCCTGCAGGTTATGCGGTATTGGCTGGATTGTACCCGGGATCCAATGTGAACTGGAGGATCAACTGGCAACAAACCCTCATAAATGGATTGCAAATGTCTGTATTCTACAATGGCCGCAAAGGAGATCAGACACCAGTGATTCATTCAGGCAGTATTTCAGTAAGCGCGTTATTCTGAAAAGTTCTTTTTGCCTATTTTGACTGCTGTTTCACAATCTGCATCATTTTATTGGCAAATATGAAATCGTTCAGGGCTTCTTCTGTGGCTTCCATGATATTATCCTTGCTCCCTTCCCATATTTTCCTGCCTTCATATAAAAACATTACATTTTCACCTATTTCAAGAACGGAGTTCATGTCATGGGATACCACTACTGTTGTAATGTTTAGTTCATTCGTTATATCTTTTATTAAATTATCAATGCGGATTGACGTTACAGGATCAAGGCCGGAATTGGGTTCATCACAGAACAGGTAGTTGGAATCGTTGACAATCGCGCGTGCAATACCCACTCGTTTTTTCATTCCACCACTCAGTTCAGAAGGCATTTTTTTATTGGAATTTGACAGGTCGACCCTTTCAAGTGAATGATTTACCCGGTCAAGTTTTTCGTCTTCAGGAAGATCTGTTAATCTATCAAGTGGAAATTTTACATTTTGTTCAACAGTCATTGAGTCAAATAATGCACCTCCCTGGAAAAGCATTCCGATTTCGCGTCGTATCTCAATTCTATTTGCACGAATGGCATGGGTAAAATCCCGATTATCATATAAAACTGTTCCTTCATCAGGTTCAAACAAGCCCACGATGCATTTCAATAGAACACTTTTCCCTGTTCCGGAAGCACCAATTATCATATTAGTCTTCCCTTTCATGAACTCCCCGCTAATATTTTCGAGAATAGGCTTTCCCTCAAATGATTTACAAATATTTTCAATCTTTATCATGATTGCTAATTCAGGAACAATTGTGCGAGTAAATAGTCTGCGGCTAAAATAGCAATCACACTGTTTGTAACTGCGCTTGTAGAGGCTTTCCCTACTTCAAGTGCACCTCCCCGTGTATAAAATCCTTTGTAGGCCGAAATGGAAGAAATAAGGAACGCAAACACAAAAGATTTGATCATAGCAAATGTTATAGTGAATTCGATTAGTCCGTATTGAATACCATAAATGTAATCCGAAGCAGAAATAACGCCTGAAAGTATTCCGGCCCAATATCCACCATAAAGAGCAAGGAACCCTGCAAGGATCACCAATAGCGGATACATAATTATCGTAGCAACAATTTTAGGAAGTACCAGGTATGAAGCAGAATTGATACCCATAACTTCAATTGCATCAATTTGTTCTGTAATACGCATTGTACCCAATTCACCTGCAATATTTGAACCCACCTTCCCTGCAAATACAATCGCTGTGATGGAGGGTGCAAGTTCCAGTATTGTCATATCCCTTACAACCTGAGCAATTACATACCTGGGAATTAACGGGCTTACCAGGTTGTAGGCTGTTTGAATAGTAGTTACACCCCCAATAAATGCAGAAACGATACTTACCAATACAATTGAGTTCAAACCAATCTGGACACATTCATCCATAATCAGCTTCATGTAAGTTTTAAATTGCTCCCTGTTGGTAAGAATAGCACCAAGAAAAATAAAATATTTGCCTAAACTTTTCATTTAGAACTATTGTAATGTTTAATTGTTATTCCAATTTCGTAATTGTGTGAAGATAGCCAAAAAAATAATGATAATATGAATAAATTAATAGTGGTTACCGGGGGTACAAAAGGGATTGGAAGGGCAATAATCGAAATTTTTGCTGAAAGTGAATTCGATATTGTTACCTGCTCAAGAAATGAACAGGAATTGCAGCGTTTAAAGCTTGAAATAGAATCAAAATACAAGCAGACTTCATTGATGGGTTTTCAGGCAGATTTATCAATAAAAATCCAGACGAAGGACTTTGTGAATCGGGTTTTAAGCCTTGAAAGAGCTATTGATGTATTGGTGAATAATGCCGGTGCTTTCATTCCTGGTCAGGTTATAAGTGAGGATGAAGGAGTGCTGGAAAAAATGATTGAGACAAACCTGTACAGTGCCTACCATGTCACCAGGGGACTTTTACCCAAAATAACAAAACACAGTGGCAGCCACATTTTCAATATGTGCTCAACCGCAAGTTTTGTTCCATACACAAATGGAGGAAGCTATTGTATTGCAAAATTTGGGATGTTGGGAATGACAAAAGTTGTCCGTGAAGAGCTGAAAGAAGAGGGTATCAGGGTTACAGCGATTATGCCTGGAGCGACACTCACAGCAAGCTGGGAAGGTACAGATCTGCCCGAAGAGCGGTTTATGAAACCTGAAGACGTAGCCAAAATGGTGTTTAATGCATATGATCTTTCAGATAGGACTGTGGTTGAAGAAATTATACTAAGGCCTCAACCAGGGGACTTGTAGAGATTACTTTCGGAATAAATAGGAAGCTTTGAAGAAAAATCCCCTACGTGTTTCGATAAGATGGTCGCCCGGAACGTACTCCTGGTTTTCCCATTTTGTGTTGTTGTAAACAGATCCATATCCTAAATGTACTACCGTACCGGGGATGTAGGTGAATGAGGCAAGAAAGTCAGTATCAAGCTGGTCCCGGAATGCATTGTATTGAAGTATCACCCTGAAGAATAAATACATGTTTACCTGGTAAGTATTTTTACTTCGAATGATGGAATAATCGAACTCTTTTACTTCGGTAGATTTGTTGGAAAAGTTGGTAAAGGTATATCTCCATTCGGAGTTAAAATTATCGGATACCTGGAGGTTTAAATTGGTTGAAACATCAGTTCCTTCCCCCTGAAAGGGAGTATCCGAATAGTATATTTTATCACCATGGCTGTAGGAAACATTAAAAAATATACGTTTTGTAATCTGACTGCTAATGGACGATCGAAAGCTGTTTCTGCTGAAAAGTTCATTGAGGAATACTTCATTTTTCAGGTTATAGCTGACCGATATTCTGGAATTTCTAATCATTGAAAAACTTAGATTGAACCAGTTGCTATATTCATACAAACCGCTAGGTTTATCCAGGAGGTAAGTTACTGACAAGATTGGTTCAATCCGGTTAAGAAAGTTGCCATCAAAATAGTATTTCGGGCTTATGTACCCGTTATATCTTCTTGTTTCCGTTCGTGTAACAAAACCAATGTCTGATTTGAAATCACCAATATCCGCAAATGATAAGCCATAGCTCATATTTCGCGTTCTACGGGAATACCCTACCTTGAAAGAGTGGTCATCCTGTACCGGGGCTGTGATGCTATCTTTGTCAAATGAATGCAGGTAATGCGCATCGATGGTACTGGCTTTTGTAAGTCTGATTTGACCATCAAACCCCATAACTCGATTGAAATAACCATCGAGTTCCCTGGAAGTGTATGCTCCGCCAATATAAGTATCTCCTTTAAAAGCACGCCTATAACGAAATACACCTACTTTGGCCATTTTTTCACTGCCCTCCGGGGCATCAATGATTTCATCCAAAGCAACTATAGAAGCAATGGTATTCCGAGGGCCTATTTTTCCGCTCAATTTCCCGGCAACAAATGGATTTACAATCGTCCTTGTGTTTACCACCGATCGTATAGCATCACGACGGCCGGTTTGTGCAAAATTGAATACCTCATTTCCTTCCAGAAAAAAGGGCCTTCTTTCTGGATAGAATATAGCGAATCGCTGGTTTATGTCAATCTGGCCTGCATCTGATTCTACCTGGCTGAAGTCTGGATTTATCGTTGCATCCAGGATCAGGTCGGAGGTGATACCATATTTTGCTGTGAGCCCCAATTCAAAACGGTCAATATCATTCTGAAGTGAACCTTCCTGGTGAGTGCTCCTGTTAGCATAGGTGACGGCGGGTAATATTTCAAGGAGGGTGAATTTCCGGATGTCTTTATACGACATTCTTTTGGTTTGCATAAGAAAGTTTGTACCCATTTGTGGATCAAGTGCCGGATAGGTCCCCTGCATTGATAGCCTGCTTATTTTTCTTTCGAATATAACGCCCATATTTACTACATCTCCATTCCGGTACCGGATACTTTTAAATGGTATTTGAACTTCAATAAAATATCCCTCATTATTTATCTGACCTGCACTGTACCAAATCATATCAATTCCATAATCATCCCGCCCTGCTGAGAATTTACTATCCATCTGGATTCCAGATGGATTTACATAAAATCCATACAATGCTTGATGATCATCGAAAGAGTCGAGATTTATACAAATCCAATCATCGTCCCGAATCTTGTCCCTGGCAGCAATGGAAGTTTTTATTTTAACAGGATCATCAAATGCTTTAAAAGCGAAATAAAGATTGTCTTCATCGTAGGTCATATAAACTTCCGTTTTATGTCCCATGTCTTTTTCATAATCAGGCATGAAAGTTTTAAATCCTGAAACCATTGGAGCGTCTTGCCACATAGGTTCGTCAAGGATACCGTCAATAGTTGGTTTTGTATCAGTTTTACTGGGTAAGAGTCCATCCTGACTATTGGCAGAACCTGCTAATGCTAAAAACGCTATTAAAAATATAGTTATTTTGATATTCAACCGAATCATCTCAATTGCCCTACTTCTATTATTCCGGATGCAAAGTTAAATTTTTACAATCGATTTGCCTTTTATTTTATATGAATGGAGTTTTTTCTTTGTGATTGCAATTAATAGTAAAAACTTCTGAAAATAGGATGCAAATAGCTTGAAGTGATTTATTGTAACTACTCAGCCCTATTTTGACTAAAACAAAGTATTTAAAGTGCGTTTTTAGCCACTAAGACACAAAAGCACAAAGTCAGCACAAAGAAAAC
>CAZONK010000141.1:0-8984 GCA_964581095.1 uncultured Roseivirgaceae bacterium | reverse complement strand
GTGGTTATCAAAAATCCAATAACATTCGCTTTTGTATCGATAGCGGTGAGAGGTATTCTTACATATGTCATCTCCATTCCAAGACTGAAATCCGGCGATCCTGCATAAACAGTTTTAAAACTAAATATGCTGGATGAATGTATTTCATTAAAAACATTTTCTGGAGTCGTTGAGTTTAAGAAGGATGCAGCAAACCCAATGGGTACATCGGTTTTGTCTGCTAAATTAATATCAAAAGTGCCTCCCAGTTTATAGGTGACCCCCGCATTTCCCCTTGAAAGTGCTTCTCCATATCGGATATCCCCCATCAAAGTGAGCCCAATTAAATCATTGAACCCATATGCAAATCGCAATCCAGTCCCTGTATTTATAGCCGTTATCGATTTTGAAATGGATGGATTTGGTACATCGTTGATTATATCTTTGATATATCCTGAAATACTTATAAAACTTCCGGAAACATTGGAAACATTGAAAGATCCTGACAACATGTACTTTTCTTTTTCAATGATCCGCAAAACCCATTGGAGTTGATACCCGGTAACAGAATTTATACCTTGTGAAATAATACTTTGTATATCGGTTCCGATCCTGGTATTAATAGCCAACGATGCACTGAATGCAATCCAATCCTTAACCTGGTGCTGGTATTGAAATCCGAGATTTGCAAAAATGATATTTCCGGTTTCACCATATACTGTTTCACCATCAAGTTCGAATAGTGGAAATTGCGTTGAAAATGACTGTGCAACTCCCAACGAGCTTTTAAAATAGGAATTTGTAAAAGGAGTACTGATAAAGCTAACAGGTACAAACGTGTGTCCATTTAGATTGGGAAGCGTTTGGTTACTTTTTTCCTGGGCAGTAAGTGGTTTAGTTATACCTAGAAGACATAATGCAACAAAGGCAAAAATTGAATGGTATCGGATTTTCATCATATCATTCTGGGTTTTGCATTAAGGGAAACTGAATTCCTGTCCGTAAGAGCCATCCGCTTGATTTTACCCGGGGTATATAGGATCCTTCCGTTTCAATATTTGTAATATTGGTAACTCCCTGGGCATATCGGGCTTCAATGAACAAAAAAGGTTTTCCAATGGGGATCAGGTACGTCAGCCCAAAATTCACCGCAAAATTCACCGGGTTTAAATCATCCGAAATATCAGTTTCCGTATCGGAAGTTGCGGTGGCACTTAGCAGACTACTGATTGTGAAGCCGCTGCTGAAATAAAATCGTTTGTTTTTTGAAACGATATTTAATTGAACAGGTAAATCAGTATACTGAAAGTCCAGCTTTACACTGTCTTCATAGAGGTTTGTTGTTTTATCCAGGTATTGGATGTTTACCCCGAATTGCGACAATCCGGGCTGAAGGCTCAGCAAAACTTCATCGGCAATCCTGAAATCAATATTTGCACCAACAAGATATCCACCACTGGACTTGTATTTTGAATTTGATGGCACATCACCACTGATATTCATTGGATTCAAGCCCGCATGTATCCCAATATTTATTTGGGCTTGTGAGGTCTGGGAATAAAATAAGATTCCTGCAAGAAATATGTACTTTTTAATGCTCATTAATTCGTTTCCAATATCTGAAACAATTCATCCAGGTCGGGAGTAAGGATTATTTCAGTTCTCCTGTTTTTTGCTTTACCATCACTGGTTTCGTTGGAAGTTACCGGCTGGTAGTAACTTCTGCCCGCAGCGCTCACACGCGTTGGATCTACACCCGCCCGGGTAAGTATCCTGGTAATAGACGTTGCCCGCAATACGCTTAAATCCCAGTTGTCCTTGATGGACTTAGACGAAATGGGCACATTATCTGTATGTCCTTCCACGAGAACATTGATATCAGAGGACGATTTTAGTGCCTCAGCCAACTGTATCAGAGCACTTTCGCCTTTAGCTCCCACATCATAACTAGCCGTGTTAAATAGCAGTTTTGAGGCCAGTGAAACATAAACTTTTCCATTTTTAACCTCCACAGACAGGTCATTTCCTGAAAAATTTAGAAGTGCTTCTTTCACTTTGGCCATCAGGTCTTGCACTGCTTTATCCTTTTCTGCTATGGCTTTTTCAAGCTCATTCACCTTTTTTTCGCGCGCCTGCAAATCAGTTAAGAGTGCCTCATTTTCTTTTTTTTTAGTGTCGAGTGTTGTTTGCAATTGTAGCAAGCGGGCCTGTTGATCGGCCAGGTCGCGGTTCAGGTTCCCACTTTTCGTCAGCAGGTTATTATAATATGTTTCAAGCTGCGTATGTTCATCCTGGAGAGCCGTGAGGTCAGTTTCAAGATTTGAAATTGTTTTTGATTGATCTTCTGTCTCAACAGATAATTGTGACACCTGTTTTTCAAGTTCACTAATTTTGGTGTTTGCGCCATTTAAATTATCAAGCAATTCCGAATTTTCTGCCTCCAGTTTTACCCTTTCGGATAGCAGTTCATCAAATTTCTTCTGACTTACACATGAAAATAGCAGGGGAAAAACGAGCAGGAATGAAATAGAAAGTAGTTGTTTCATATGAAAAAAGTGTTACGATTTTGCACTGTAAATTTATACAAGATAAGTGTTCATTTTTGTGAATAGTATAATTAATTGTTTTAAAATAGCCCACTATAAATTATAGAGAATTATCGTAACCAATACGGCCATTGTTGAAAATTTAAATGTAAGATCCTGCTATTTTAGTTGGGTGTAACTGTCAACTTATTTTGAGAAGCGACCGGACGTTTCAAGTGCCAAAATCCCTCCTTATCAAAGGTGGAATATAAGGGGGTTGTTCTTTATCAGTAAAAAAACGAATCAATTCCGGATCAATGCCCTTTTTAAATATCCAATTTATTGTTCAGGATTTGGGTTTAAACGGATGTAGTACTGTTTTATGTGACATATATCATTCATAAAATACCAGTTAAATCATGTATCTTTACCGAAATATTTTGAATGAATAAACCAAGTCGTTATACCGTTACGGCAGCGTTACCTTATGCCAACGGACCTATTCATATTGGACATTTAGCCGGTGTTTATGTACCTGCTGATATTTTTGTCAGATACCTTCGTAGCAGAAACAAGGACGTCCTGTTTGTTAGTGGCTCGGATGAACATGGTGTTCCAATCACAATCAGGGCTAAAAAAGAAGGTGTAACACCCCAGAAAATTGTAGATAAGTATCACAGTATCATCAAAAAGTCATTTGAAGATTTTGGGATAGAATTTGATATTTACAGTCGTACATCCGGGAAAACACATCATGAAACAGCCTCAGATTTTTTCACGACTTTAAATGGGAAATCCAAATTTATAGAGAAGAGTTCTGAACAGTATTTTGACGAACAGGAAAATCAATTCCTCGCGGACAGGTATATAATAGGTACGTGCCCAAATTGCGGGTACAACGAAGCCTATGGTGATCAATGTGAATCTTGTGGCACCTCATTAAGCCCTTCGGAACTAATAAACCCCCGATCGGCATTGAGTGGCCAGAAACCGGCTTTGAAAGAGACAAAGCACTGGTACCTTCCTTTAAATGACTATGAACCCTGGTTGAAAGAATGGATTGTAGAGGGGCATAAAAGTGATTGGAAAATAAATGTGTATGGTCAATGCAAATCATGGATTGACCAGGGATTGCAACCCAGGGCTGTTACCAGGGATTTGGATTGGGGAGTGCCTGTGCCTTTGGAAGGAGCAGATGGGAAGGTACTGTACGTTTGGTTCGATGCACCTATCGGATATATATCCGCCACCAGGGAATGGGCTGAATCTACGGGCAATGATTGGGAAAAATACTGGAAGGATGAAGATACCAGCCTGGTTCATTTCATAGGAAAAGACAACATTGTTTTTCATTGTATTATTTTCCCTGCGATGCTGAAGGCACACGGTGAATATGTATTACCTGAAAATGTACCGGCAAATGAATTTCTGAATTTGGAAAATGACAAACTTTCAACCTCCAAAAACTGGGCGGTCTGGTTGCACGAGTATTTAGAAGAACTCCCCCAAAAACAGGATGTATTGCGTTATGCACTTACAGCAAATGCACCTGAAACCAAGGATAGTGATTTCACCTGGAAAGACTTCCAAAACCGAAACAATAATGAATTAGTAGCGATTTTTGGCAATTTTGTCAACAGGGCTGTTGTTCTTACCGGTAAGTATTTTGACAATATAGTGCCAAATAGATCTAACCTGGAACAAATAGATAAAGATTTGATTGATGCTATTGGTCGTTTTCCTGATAAAATCGCACAGGGCATTGAAAAATACAAATTCAGGGAAGCATTAAGTTCATTCATGGAACTGGCACGTGCAGGTAACAAGTACCTGGCAGATACGGAACCATGGAAAGTTGTAAAAGATGACCCTGACAGGGTAGGAACAATTCTGAACCTAACGTTGCAAGTTGTTGCCAATCTGGCTATTTTGGGCGAACCATTTCTTCCATTTACAACGCCTAAAATCAACCGGATTCTGGGAATTGAAAAACGGAATTGGGATAATGCCGGAAGTATTGAGTTATTGATGCCAGGGCACAACATTAATAAACCCGAGCTGTTGTTTGAGAAGATTGACGATAGCGTTGTGGTGGAGCAAATGGAAAAACTAAATAAATCGCGGGTAGAGAATTTAGTAAACGACGTGAAAATTGATATAGATAAACAAAAAAGTGAAATCGATTATGATGATTTCATGAAGCTTGATATCCGGATCGGTGAAATCCTTGAGGCAGAAACAGTGCCGAAGTCAAATAAACTACTCAAATTAAAAATAGATACAGGTATTGATCAAAGAACAGTTGTCAGTGGCATCTCAAAGCACTATAGCCCCGAACAAATAGTAGGGGAAAAGGTAACAATGCTTGTAAACCTTGCACCCAGAAAAATTATGGGTATTGAATCGCAGGGAATGATACTGATGGGGGAGGACCATGAAGGGAAACTGGCATTTCTAAAACCGGATAAAGACATTAATAACGGAAGCTTAATAAGTTAATTTCAAAATGGCAGAGAATCTTGAACTGGCATTGAGCCTGATGGTCATCGGAATGGTTACGGTAGCCTTTATTTTGTTTATGGTGGTCGCCGGTGGTAAAATTATGATCAGGATTGTAAATAGATTTTATCCTGACATTGAGCCTGAATTGATTTTTATGAAGGCAGATAAGAAAAAACTTGCGGTAATTATTGCAACGGTGAATATCGTAACAAGAGGAAAAGGTAAAATTGAGCGAATTGATAAAATTGAATAAATAAATTATATAGTTATGGGCAGAGAGATAAAACTGTGTTTGTTGTACCGTGACATGTGGCAGTCATCCGGTAAGTATGTTCCCAGGGTTGATCAGTTGAACAGGGTTGCAGGCCCGATTGTTGATATGGGTTGTTTTTCAAGGGTTGAAACCAATGGAGGTGGCTTTGAACAAATAAACCTCCTGTTTGGAGAAAACCCAAACAAATCGGTTAGGGAATGGACTCAACCTTTCAACGATGCCGGTATACAAACTCAAATGCTCGAGCGTGGTTTAAATGGAATTAGAATGCGGCCCGTGGGTAAAGACCTTCGGAAGCTGATGTTTAAGCTCAAGAAAATTCAGGGTACAGATATTGCCCGTTCCTTTGACGGTTTAAATGATACGAGAAATCTTGAACTTTCAATCGAATATGCCAAAGAAGGTGGAATGATTTCGCAAGCTGCCCTCAGTATCACGCATTCCAAAATCCATACGGTTGATTATTATATCAATATGGCCAATACTCTTATTGAGCACGGAACCGATGAAATTTGTATCAAGGACATGGCGGGGATCGGCCGGCCTGTTTCATTGGGAAATATTGTAAAAGGTATTCGTAAAAATCACCCTGATATTCCAATTCAATACCACGGACATTCGGGCCCTGGATTTTCAGTAGCCAGTACACTTGAAGTTGTTAGGGCAGGGGCTGATATTGTTGATGTTGCAATGGAGCCTCTTTCCTGGGGAACAGTTCATCCCGATCTGTTAACGATCCATGAGGTGCTTAAAGATGCCGGATATTCAGTACCTGATGTAAACATGAATGCCTATATGGAAGTTCGAAGTTTAACACAGGAATTCATTGATGATTTTCTGGGAGAGTATATCAACCCGCGCAACAGGTTGATGAATTCATTATTGATTGCCCCGGGACTACCCGGTGGCATGATGGGAAGCCTGATGTCAGATTTGGAGCAAAACTTAAAAAGTCTGAATAAGTGGATGGCAAAAAATGGCAAACCTGAAGTGAGTCAGGATGAACTATTAATAAAGTTATTTGACGAAGTGGAATATATCTGGCCTATTTTGGGTTATCCTCCGCTCGTGACCCCTTTTAGTCAATATGTAAAGAATGCCGCATTGATGAATGTGATCAATACATATAAAGGAAAAGACCGGTGGTCGATGATTGATGACAATACCTGGGATATGCTCCTTGGGAAATCCGGACGCGTACCGGGTACTGTAGGCGATGAAATCAGGGAAATAGCAAAAGCCCAGGGCAGGGAATTCTATGAGGGTAATCCACAGGATTTGTATCCTGACGAACTCGAGGCTGCAAAAGCCGAAATGAAAGAAAATGGTTGGGAAACAGGCCCGGATGATGAAGAGCTATTCGAGTTTGCAATGCATCCCGAACAGTATAAGGCCTATAAGTCGGGGGCTGCGAAAAAAACATTTGATGCGGACCTGAAGAAGAGAAAGGAAGAAAAAACTACTCCGGCCCCGGTTGCCGAATCGAGTGTTGCTCCTGTTCCTGCATATCCAAGCTCAATGAATATTGAGATCAATGGTGAAAGATATGAGGTAAAAGTATCGTATGACAACCCTGTGCAGGCGAGTAAACCAGACGCTACTAACCAGGAATCAAGTCCGCCGACCCAGGTTTCTTCAAATGGATCCAGCGAAATAATAGCTCCCATTGAAGGCAACTTTATGTTGACAAAGAACTCTTCTGAAACACCGGTAAAAGTTGGTGACCAGATTAAAGAGGGTGACATTATTGGCTATATTGAGGCTATGAAAGTGTACAATGCAATTCATTCGGATAAATCAGGTATAGTAACTGAGGTTGTCGGAAATAATGGAAGTCACGTAGATGAAGATGATCTCCTGATAAAACTCTCCTAGAATTTCGTGTATGGATTTATTTGAAAAGCTCTATGGGATGACCGCTATTGGCGGTATTATATCCTCACCGGGAACACTGCTCATGGTGGCCGTTGGATTGTTGTTGCTCTACCTGGGTATAAAAAAGGATTATGAACCGTTACTACTTGTCCCTATTGGATTTGGGATTTTATTGGCAAATACTATGGGGGGTAATATGGGTGTGGTCGAATCCTCACTAGAAGTTGATCATCTTACATTACTTGAAATTGCCAAAGAATACGGCATTATGAGTTTCCTGTATTATTCCCTTATTAAAACGGGGTTATTACCACCCCTCATATTTATGGGTGTGGGCGCTTTAACAGATTTCGGGCCAATGTTACGCAACCTGAGACTTGCATTTTTTGGTGCTGCAGCACAAATTGGAATTTTTACAGTTCTGATCAGCGCGATTGCTGTTGGATTTACACCAAAAGAAGCAGCCAGTCTTGGAATAATAGGTGGAGCTGATGGGCCAACGGCAATTTATACCACAATCATGCTTGCACCACACCTGTTGGGTCCTATTGCCGTTGCGGCATACTCATATATGGCACTGGTACCGGTTATTATTCCTTTGGTTGTAAAACTAACTATGAACGAAAAAGAACTTCGTATCAATATGAAGGAACAGGAAAGACTATTCCCTTCACGAACTCCTATAAAGAATTTAAAACTTGTGAAGATTTTATTTCCCCTGGTTATCGGTGGGCTGGTAGCAATAATGGTTCCTTCGGCAATACCTTTGGTAGGAATGCTTGTATTTGGAAATCTGGTTAAAGAAATTGGTTCATCTGTAAGCCGGTTAAATTCTGCGGCTTCGGATACCATTATGAATGCCGCCACCATCTTTCTGGGTCTTTCAGTCGGTGCCACAATGACAGCCGCATCCTTTTTGAATACCCAGACTATTTTAATATTGCTGGGTGGATTCGTTGCATTTGCAATTTCAATAGCAGGTGGTATTTACTCAGTTAAAATTTATAATTCCTTTGCTAAAAAGAAGATAAATCCACTGATTGGAGCAACGGGATTAAGTGCTGTACCAATGGCTTCGCGTGTGGCTAATCAAATTAGCTTAAAATATGACCCTCAAAATCATATTCTTCACTATGCTATGGCCAGTAATATTGCCGGGGTAATTGGCTCCGCGGTAGCAGCAGGGGTTTTGATTTCGCTCTTGAGCTGATTTATTGGAATTCCTCTTGCGGGGTTTACGGGGTTATACCTGTTTGTGCAAGGCAGGCAAGGCAATGACGGACGTTGCCAAACGTCAAGTTAGTTATATTGATTCATGGTCCTTGCAATCCCAATTGTAGTAAATGCAAGGATCATCTCACATGCTTTGTCTATACTTATTGGAAGGTCCTTCATCTCGGGTTTAGTGAAATTGCTCAGCACATAATCAACCTGCATACCTGTGTGGAAATCATTTCCTATCCCAAACCTTAGTCGGGCGTAATCATTTCCACTTGTAAGCAAATCAATATTTTTCAGTCCATTATGCCCTGCGTCGGATCCTTTTTTTCGCATTCGCAGTTTTCCAATAGGTAATGCGATGTCATCAGTTACAACTAGTAAGTTCGATTTTTCAATCTTTAATTCCTTAAGCCAGAAATTAACAGCCTTCCCGCTCAAATTCATATAAGTGGTAGGTTTAATAAGGTGAATTTGCCTTCCTTTGTACTTAATAAGGCAATAATCTGCATGCCTGTTGAGCTCAAAGTTTGCTTCAAATTTATCTGTAAGCTGATCCCCCCCCCCCCCCCCCCCCCCCCCCCCCCCCCCCCCCCCCCCCCCCCCCCCCC
>CAZONK010000140.1:0-9113 GCA_964581095.1 uncultured Roseivirgaceae bacterium | reverse complement strand
GGCGACGTGAACGCACAAAATGACTGTACTAAATCTGCTTGAATTCTTTGAGGAATAAACATTTCGTTCCTATGGAACTCATTTACCTAAGTTTATACCCAGAGTTTGCAACCCTGGTAAGAAGATTTACTGCCTACGGCAGTTATTGGGGGTATCCGTAATTCCTTAATTTCCCTCCAGCATCTTTACAGAATTATCAATGGTAGCTCACTATCCAAACCATTCAATCCCGTAGGGATGAAATATTATAATGAGGGATGTCAATCCCTCAGATAAATGCTCCAAATGAAGTTCCGTAGGAACGGTATGGTTTTGCCATTGTCAGGCTGGAATGGTTTTAGGTAAAATTTGCGATAAAATCAGGCTTCCTGACAATGGGTCATGCATTGCACAAAACAGGACAGGACATTTATAACCTTTACCCTTTACCGGTACATGTAAATCTTTTTGGGGGTGGATACCTTAGCCAGGTTGAAAATATCCTCAACCGGTTTACCTGAAATTCTAAAAAGACAGGTTTTTTCTCCTTTGCGTAAAAAATGGTCTAAGAACAGCCCTTTCAAGGAGAAAAATCCCAAGAAAAGCGTTCAGATATATCAACCCTTTGAAGAATAAATCCTGGTTAAACAATTTACCAGGATTGAAATAGATCGTTTTATCCTGAATAGTAAATTCCTGCGCATTATCCAGGGGTATTACCTCTCCCAAAGAGTAACTGGACAAAAGAATAATTGCGGCAGTAAATCCAATTGCTACTACCGTAAGAGCAAAAAACAGGTTCTTCTTCCAAAAACCGTTTGCTGTGGCAACGTCAACCCTTTTGGACAAATTGTCCATCACTTTTTGATTAAATGAAGATGATGGAGCCTTTAGAGGTTGATCACCCAGCATATTATGGGTTTTTAACAGTGATTGATACACATTATTCAATTTTTTATCACTGTTAATTTTTTGCAGCAAGCCATCGGCCTGCTGACCTTTTATACTCCCATCTATCAATTCCAGTATTTCCTTTTCAGTGATCATAATCGTAAATATAATAAACTATAGAATAGATGCCGGCTCCAAAGAGAGCCGATTATTTAGATCTTCGGCCATCTTTTTCCTTGATCTGAATAATTTAACTTTTATTGCACTCTTTGTTAATCCTGTAATTTGTGAAACTTCTTCAAGATTATGTTCTTTTAAATAAAACAGTGTAATAACAGTAGCATCAATTGGGTTTAATTTATTCAAAGCAATATCAATATATTTTCTTTGGTCTTCCATTTCAATATTTTCCGAAGTGCTGTTTCCACTATGAATAATATTAATGTGGTCTTCCAATCCTGATACTTCAATTTTTCTTTTTCTCTTATAACTTATCGACGTATTAAAAACTATACGGTAAAGCCAGGTCGAATATTTCGATTTACCACTAAATTTTGATAACGACTGATAACCTTTAATAAAAGTATCCTGGGCTGCTTCTTCAGCATCCTCTTCATTTTTTAAAATCCTGAAGGCAATGGTATACACAAACTTTTTATACCGGTCGATAAGAATATTATACTCCCTCTCTTCACCTTTTAGAACTTTATCAATTATTACTTCATCAGAATATTCAATGTCCACGAAACCTTTGACGCTAATTTTCCAACTTAAGTTACAACCGATTTAATAATGGAAAAAATAATTCTGAAAACTATGTAACCTGTTGCAGATGCGTAACGTCAAAGGGGGCAAATGAACTTAAAACAATTAGAATTATGCATGAAGGAACATTAGGAATTGTATGGTTAATAATATTTTCTGTAAGTGGTTTAGTCACTTTGGTTTATATGAGAAAATATGCCAACGACGAAAAGATGGCAATGATTGAAAAAGGACTTAATCCGGGTGACATGGCAGTAAAAAGGAGTAAAGCCTTATGGCCTCTGCGATTTGCTTTACTATTTATAGGTGCAGGTTTAGGCCTGTTAGCAGGTTATTTCCTTGACGTGAATTTTCGAATGGAGGAGGTTGCTTATTTTTCAATGCTATTCATTTTCGGAGGAGCTGGATTGGGTATTTCCTATATCATTGAAGAAAAGCGTGATAAAGAAATAGATCAGTAATCCTGATCTAGTCATGCTGTCCACAGGCTGAGATTACTTTCACTAGAATATTGGGTGGAAGCAGTCTCTCCTCTTTTAACCAAATACCCACTCGATTATTGTAAACGTAGCTACAACCAATACAATCACACTTACAATATTCAAAATAAACCCCGCCTTCGCCATTTCCCTCATTTTAATACGCCCGCTTGAAAAAACTATTGCATTTGGCGGAGTAGAAATAGGCATCATAAAAGCGCAACTGGCAGCTATGGTTACAGGAATTGAAACCAAAACAGGGTTTAAATTAAAACCATGAGCGATTCCTATTACAACAGGAATAAAAATGGTAGTAAGCGCAACGTTGCTCATCAATTCGGTCATAAACAACATGGTGGTAATCAGAAGTGTAATGAGTAACCATATTGGCATATGTTCATTATCAGAAATGGAATTACCTATTAACTGGATCAGGCCTGTAGTTTCCATCCCTTTTGCAAGGGTAAGCCCACCACCAAAAAGTATTAAAATACCCCATGGCATACGGGCAGTATCTTCCCACCGCATTAAAAACTTTCCGCTCTTTAAATCCACAGGAATTAAAAACATTAGAATTCCACCGGACATTGCTGTTACAGTATCACTAAGCAGATCAGCACCAATCAATCCATTGATGTATTTTTTAAAAATCCAGCCAAAAGCTGTCATAAAAAAAACGAAGGCAACGATCTTCTCTTCCCTGCTCATGGGGCCAAGCATTTGTATCTGGTCCTTTATTACCTTATCAGATCCTTCAATCTTTCCGAGTTTGTTGGGAAACAATACCTTTGTAAGAAGCAGGTATGTTACAACCAGTAATCCGAAACTTACCGGAATACCAATCATCAACCACCTGCTAAAATCCATGCTATAGTGAACAATTTCATCGAGGTAACCAATGAGCACTACATTCGGAGGTGTACCAATAATCGTTGCGGCCCCTCCGATGTTTGCAGCATAAGCAATACTCAACAACAATCCCAGGGCAAAGAGATCATAACCTTTTTTTTCTCCATCCGGTAAATTGCCGTTGTCTTTTTTTGTAATCAAATCAATAACCGACATCGCAATAGGAAGCATCATGACTGTAGTGGCGGTGTTGCTTATCCACATGCTCAAAAAAGCAGTCGCTATCATGAACCCCATGATAATACCATTAGCATGTGTACCTGTTAATCTTACCAGGTTTAAGGCTATCCGTTTGTGCAATCCGTGTTTTTCTAAACCTAAAGCAATTAAAAAACCCCCCATAAATAAAAATATGATCGGACTGGCATAGGGCGCTGTTGATTCTTTAATAGTAAATATTTCAAGGAACGGAAACATTACGAGTGGTAATAAAGCAGTAGCAGGAATAGGTACAGCTTCGGTTATCCACCATACCACCATCCATGCTGCCAGCCCAATCACACGCCAGGCTTCAATAGAAAGAGCAGAAGTATCTGCAAAAAATAAGATGAGAAAAAACAGTAATGGCCCTGTGATCAGTCCTGTGTATTTGATGACATTGTTTGCTGTAACCCCCTGCATTTTGTGCCAAAATACAAAATTAGTATAAAGTGCATCATTAATAAATGACTTGATTCAAAAGAATTTGACAGGAAACTAAAAATTGTAACCTGTAATATTTTTGCAATTGATTCAGCCCTGGCTGGAGTTCCTTCTACTCATGTAATAATATGCCAAAGGCACAAAATAGATAGCAGTTAATGTACCGACACTGAGTCCTCCAATTACTGAATAAACCAGGGGACGCTGGAGATCCGCCCCTAATCCTCCTAAAAAGAGAACCGGCAACAGGGCAAGGATTGTTGTGATCGTGGTCATTAAGATCGGCTTTAGACGTCGTTCACTGGCAATATGTATTGCATTCGATACTTCGAGTTTTTCCTGTCCGTCTGTGCCCCTTACAAGCCTGTTAATTGTATCTACTTTTAATATTGCATCATTTACCATTATGCCCAACATCACAATAATACCTATAGCTGACATTATGTTTAGTGACGTACCTGTAAGATGAAGTATAACCAGACTACCCGCGATGCCAAGAGGAATTGTCAACAATATGATGAGAGGTTGTAAAAGTGACTCGAACTGTGCTGCAAGTACAAAGTATAATAAAGCCAGGGATATCGTCAGGACCAGGGCCAATTGCCTGAGATTTTTCATATTGCTAAAATAACTTCCATCAAAGTCCACAAGGAAATTGCTGGAAACCAATGAGCTGTTTACATTATTCATTAGTTTTTCAGGATCGGTTGCTTCCTGCCAAAATATACTTTGATACTCCCCTCTTTTATCACTTGTAATATGCTTAAAGTCCATATCGAGAGATGACCTCACAAAAGCGCTAAGAGGATATTTCGAAGTGTCCTGATTCTGGACGAATATATCGTCCAACCGATTATTTATCTCACCTCGTGAGACCAGGCGTACAGGAAGTTCTTCCCCATAATTTTTTAACGTTGTTATATTATAGTCATCAAATAATCGGTCAAGGGCTTTTACAACTTCGGTCCTGGATACATTGTACAAGGCGAGTCTTTCATTATTAATGGTGAAGTGATTGATCGTTACCCGACTGAATCCCGGGCCCGGTATCATTGTGCTTTTGTATTCATTGTCAATGACTTTCTCAATATCATCAAATGATAGGAGTTGATCCATGTTCCTGATTTTCGTTCGTACACGTGCTTCATCGCTGATAAATAGCTGGTCAAATGCATTCGGGGCATCCGTGATGGAGACCTCTGCCCCCGGATAGTGGTTAATAAACCATTTGTTCAACAATTTCACAAACATTTGTTTATCAACATCTTTTTTTAGTTGGAACCAGGTTTGTAACCAGGCAGGATGACTATCTTCATTGTGAAATATATATCCTAAACGGGCAATATCTGATTCAGAAATTCGGGTATATTGACCAAATTCGACATTCATTTCAAGTATACGTCGTTTATTTTCCCCAGGTCCAATGGATGCATTCCAGTCAACGGTCAATAACAACTCATTGCTTTCGATTTCAGGCATTCCGCTTTTAGGAATTGTAATACCCATCCATAATACGGAACCGGAAAGCAGAATTAGTAAAATGAAAGACATTAACTTATGTCGCCAGATCAGATTATAAGATAAGCCGTAAATCCTTTTTAAATATCGAAAAAATTTACTGTCGGCCTCAACGGATGACCTATCGGAAAAAAATAATTTATAGAAAAGAGGAAGTAGAATAAAAGACACTAATAGTGAGACGGATAATATAGCGGCCACAGCAACAGCCTGGTCGAAAAAAAGAGCCCCTGATATTCCATGGAGAAAAACCAACGGTACAAACACAGCCAATGTTGTCAGGACAGAACTGATCAGAGGCGCCATCACCTGATTTACTCCTTTTACACAGCTATCAATGAGGTTATTTCCCAATTTCCGTTGTATTGATATGTTGTCTAAAACGATGATTGCATTGTCGATCAACATACCAATACCCAGTGCCAAACCACTAAGCGAAACTACATTAATGGATAGGCCAAAAACATTGAATATTATAAAACTCAACAGCAAACAAACAGGAATACTGAGTCCCATGATGATAGCCAGCCGATAATCTTTCATGAAAACAAAAAGAATGATAATTGCGAACAAGCCTCCAAAAAGAAGGGCAGACTTTAAATTATTTATACCGGACAGTAATAAACTGGATTGATCTTGTGTCATGTGAAACTCCAATTGAGGATAGTCCTTTTTAAATACATCAAGGCTTGCCTTTATCTCCGGCAAGAGTTCCGTCATTTTGGCTTGATCCTGCTTATGTACGGCTACAACAATTGCTTCCTTTTCATTGAACAGGTGATATCCTTCGGGTGTTTGTTTTACACGATCTACAAATGCCAATTCACCAACTGACAGTATCGTCCCTTTAGGAGTTCGAACCGGTAAACTTTCGATGTCCTCAGTATTTAAAATCGTTGATGAAACTTTGACATAGTAACGATACTGGCCATCTTTTACATTCAAGCTCCCCCAGGTTACATTACCATCCCGTATTGCATCTAATAGTACATTTTCGGAAATATTCAAAGCATCCATTTTGTTGTAATCGGGACGTACAGAAATGACTTCTGTTTGTAAGCCACCAACATCAACTAGTGAAATACCATCCAGCTGTTCGATTCGTTTACGAATGACCTTGTCAACCAAAACTGAGGTTTCGATCATTTCGGCTTCAGATTTCGGTACAATTTGAATTCGAACAACAGGAATATCTGAAGCGCTGATCCGCATTACCCTGGGCCGCTCCATATTTTTCGGCAGAATATCCAAAAGCCGGTCAATGCGTTCATTAACATCAACAAATGCAATGTTCATATCGGTCTTAAAGGAGAACCTTATTTCAATTCGTCCAGATTCGTTGGACGAAATACTTTCCAGGTTGTCGAGATTACGAAGTGTAAGGAGGTTATTGCGGATTGGTTTTAAAATATTATTTTCTATTTCCCGGGCAGATGTATTGGGTGAAGAAACCCGAATGACCAGGGAAGGTACATCCAATGATGGCAACAAACTAATTGGAAGATCCATTACTGAGAGTACACTAAATATAATCAGGGCAAGTGTTGAGATTAGAACAGCGATGGGCCTATTGATGAGGAATTTTACCATTGTGTCACTAAAATAAAAAGATTGTTACAGGTAACATCACTATCTACAAAGAACTAAGAGATTGCTTGAATATATATTCTTGAATTAAACCCAGAATTGTCATTAGACTTTCTATTACATGGTCAAATTACTTCAAAATCAGGCACTTAACACAAAGTTGGATCATCAGCATAACTTAGGCTATGCTTCCTCACCTAAGTACCTGATTTTCTTGTACTTTAACCCTTCATCACGCCAAAGGCATCCCTTTGGGACAAAACCCTAACGACAAATCTGAGTTAAATAGGTAGTTTTATTTAGTATTGTAGAATTATATGTTGAATTAATTTTCAATTATTGAAACAGGTGCATCATGGGCAAGTTGCAAGTTATTGGATGTAATTACCTTAGCCCCGGGGTTCAGCCCTTCAATAATTTCTATTTCCTCACCATTCTCCAATCCTGAGGTAACATATTTCCATTTCGCCAATCCGTTCTCTTCTACAAACACCACTTCTTTACCCGACCTGATCACCAGGGCTGATTTGGGGACAATCAGGTTTTCAGCATAGGGTATGGAAAATTTTACTTGTACGTTCATCCCGGGAACAAGGCCCGCTGGTGTTTTTATTCGCAATGTAACTTTAAGTGTTCCATTCTCACTTACGCGGGGATTAATATGATCTATCATTGCTTCGTATGAACTGTCTGCAGCAACAGGTGATATGGCAGCATTTAATCCATATTTCAATTTTTCAAAATCCGTTTCAAGCACTTCAGTTTCAACCATCAAATATCCGGGGTTGTATATAATACAAAGCTCCTGGTTCAGGGAAGCATGGTTTCCACTTTGAATGCCAATATCACTAACTACCCCTGACATGGGAGCCCTGACAATGGTTTTGTTGAATTCCAATAAAGCTTCCTCGTACCCAATCTTGGCAGTTGTCAATCCACTCAGGATCCTGATGTTCTCCATTAGCTCCTTTTTGTTTATAGAGTCCTGTCTGGCGCCTAAACCTAATAACTGGCTCTTGTATTCAAGTTGTTGTTGTTTTAGTTCCGCTTCTGCCTTTTTAAGATTTAGTTTTTGGTCCCGGTTATCCAGGGATGCCAGTAATTTTCCTTTTTTTATCAGGTCCCCTTCCTGCACATGGATTTTTTCAAGTAATCCGCCGGTCCTAAGTAGTATATGTACTTCATTGCCGGCTATAACTTTACCATTAGAATGTATAAAGTAAACAAACGGACGCGTTTCGGCTTTACTTATTTGTACTTCGGTGGCAGCGAACTCCGTCCTGAGATTTTCCGGATCCGGTTCCGCAATTTTGCCCGTACCGGAACTGCATCCCGATAGAATTGCAAGTAGGCCAATTTGAATATTTACTTTTATCTTCATACTACCTCAAAATGGAAATGCACTATAAAAATATCCAATAAAAGGCTAAACTCCACGAAATTTCGATAATTGTAGCTGCAGCTTGTACTAGAATATACAATTTCTACAATCTCTACACTCAAAGATCAGAGGTATTCCAAATAATTAATTAAATAATGTTATTCTTGATACAACATTAAATTTGATCATACAATTTCCATTCTTATAGGTCATAGATTTGAAATGAAGTCGTAATCTCATTAAGATAAAGTAAATAATACATTCTGTTAATTCAAGGAAATCTATCCATCCGAAAATAATCTGTGCTCTTTCATCAATTGGAATCTTTATTACTTTTGCAGGAGTTCAAGCTTATAAAGTCAATCTTTAACAACGCAAAACTCCTTTGTATATTTAAGGAAAATGCTGATGATCCATTACTTATTTATCCATTATCTTTATGAGTTTGGTTGTTAGAAAATCATAATTTGAAATTGTACCAGCACCTTCAATTGATCTCAAATAACCATGACTAAAATCCCGGATTAACCCTTGTTTGTCAATAAAAAATGTAATGGGAAATGCATCCGTTATTACAAAATCATACTTCAGCATTAAACCACTACCATTTGGTATAATTTCATAGTTTATCGCTTTATTTCCAAACACAGCCTTATTTAGGCTATAAAATTTCCCGTTAGGAACAATTCTTTTTAATACATCATCTTTTGAATCATCCATAACAGATATAAGTAAAAAAGCTTCATCCTTGTTTTCAAGGATTATTCTATTAAAATCACTTATTTCTTTAAAACAAGCAGCACAACTGAGGCTCCAGAAATTAATTATTATTGTTTTGCCAAAATGATCCCTTAGCTTGAATTCATTACCTCTCAAAGTAGTCATTTTGAAACCAGGTGCTTTTTCCCCAATTAATTCATTAAATTTCTCCCCTTTCACATTATAAATAGAAAAACCTGGAG
>CAZONK010000139.1:0-9155 GCA_964581095.1 uncultured Roseivirgaceae bacterium | reverse complement strand
CAACTTCCAGCAGAATATTGGCACCCGTTTCATAATTAACCCGGGAAGTATCAATCGGGAAACTTCGCGTAAGTATTACTTCCTGGGAATTAATATCATCCGATATAAATGCTTCAACGACCAGCAGGTCCTGGTAATTGGATACCTCAGGAGTAAAAGGCTCCACACAACCCAGGATCCAGGTAAAAATCAGAATCAATCCATATTTTATTTTTGAATATCTCAAAATTGAAAATTATAAGTTATTGTAGGTATGGCTGATCCAAAAACCGAAAGTTTATATCCTTGTACCTGTCCTTCCTCCGCAACAAAATAGATCGAATACACATTATTTCTGCCCAAAAGATTATAGACTGAAAATGACCACGAACTGTGTGCCAGTTTTTTCACCTTATGGTTTCCTTCCAGCTGTAGCGAAACATCGAGCCGGATATAATCGGGTATTCTGAATTCGTTTCTGTTGGAATAAAAAAGGCGCTCACTATTCCCCAACTCATACCTTGCCACGGGAAAAGTGATAGGCCTGCCTGTGGAATAAACAAAGCTTGATGATATATTGATCCGGCGATTGAATTTATAGTTGGCAATTACATTCAGGCTATGTGGTTTGTCGAAATTGGACGGGAAATACTCGCCTTCATTTATTGATTCCCCGGGAAATTCTCCTTCAACCTTATTGAATGACCGTGAGTAAGTATAACTTATCCAACCATTTAATCTTCCCGAAGACTTTTTCAACAATAGCTCCACACCATACGATTTATTTAGCCCGTTAAGCAGGTCTGTTTCAATTTGTTCGTTTAGCAATAACTTAGCTCCTCCTTTGTATTCGAGGATATCCTGAACCTGTTTGACATACACTTCTACATAAGATTCAATGGTACTGTTTCTCAAGTTTCGATAGTAGCCCAACGATATCTGATCACTTACCTGTGGTTTGATAAATTGGTCGCTTAACTTCCAGGTATCCGTTGGGGAAATGGCAGCAGTATTCGTAAGCATGTGGATGTACTGTCTCATACGGCTAAAACTGCCTTTTATCGAACTTATGCTATTCAGGGTGTAGCGTGTTGAAAAACGATACTCAGGGCCTTGATAGGTTTTTATGACTTCTTTATTATTATAGGTAATTGCATCTTTTGTATTTGAGGGTGTCCTTGGTAGTCCTTCTACATACGTATTTACAGTTTTTGGACCCAGGTAGCTGTAATGCGAATAACGAAGTCCTGCATAAATTGAAAAATCATTAATATTAAAATTATCCCCAAAATAAACTGCATTCTCGATCCCTTGTTCACTTTCTAGCTGGATCGGAGCTATTTCAGAATCTTCATCGCCCGGGATTAACTTTCCCGGATCAAGATTATATAATACAGAATTTAATCCAAAATTTAATTCGTTTTTCGAAGTCGGGAAGTAGCTGAAATCGAGTTTTAAGTTTGCCGACTCAAGGTTGTATTGAAAATCAAATGCACGCAGCGAATCATTTTTTTGACTCACACTGTATTTGTAACTGCTGTAGCTTCCTGTAACCACTGAAACTAGTTTATTGCTATAATTATGTCGCCATTGGAGAGCCGTATTAAAGTTATCATATTGGTAAAGGGAATCAGAAAATAATCTGAAATCATCTTTTGAAAAGTAAGAAGAAAGAAAAATAGCATCCTTTTCGCCTGCATCATGACTGATTTTGGCTGTTACATCATAAAAGGAGGCGCTGCTGTTTTTAATATTGGCATTGGGTACCTGCTCCAGCAACCAATTGGAATATGTACTCCTTCCACCGATGATAAACGATGTTTTATCCTTAATTATAGGGCCCTCGAGGGTTAAACGGGCTGTAACCGGGCTAATTCCACCCTGGCCACCAAATCTTTTTTTATTTCCATCCCTTGACTTCACTTCAAAAATTGATGAAGCCCTTCCTCCATAATGTGCCGGTATTCCGGCTTTCAACAACGTAGCGCTTTTTACAATATCGGGGTTGAAGACTGAGAAAAACCCAAAGAAATGGTAAGGGTTATAAATTGTTGCATCGTTCATTGTAACAAGGTTTTGATCAGCCGCCCCACCCCGGACATTGAAGCCTGAGGCCCCCTCTCCAACAGACTGGACACCCGGAAGGGTGAGGGCAATTTTTGCAATATCCCTTTCACCCAAAACAGTTGGCACTTGCTTGATATCAGCTATACCCATCTTCTCGATTCCCATTTGAACACCGGTAATATTTACACTCCTCTCTGCCTTTACTATTACTTCCTTTAACCCAATTACGTCCCGGACCATTTCGATATTCAGTGTGCCTTCTGTAAATAGCATTACCTCCCTTTTCGTTTCCTTCATACCCACGCTTCGTATTTTGAGCGTATGGGTGCCCTGGGGTAGTGATATGTTATAATAGCCAAATGCATCTGTTACAACTCCAATCATTGGTTCCTCCTGGTAAACAATGGCCCCTACAATAGGTTCTCCATTAAATTCTTCCTTTACTGTTCCAGCGAGGTTTACAATTTTCCCTTCTACAAGTGATCTTTTATTGCCGATCTCAATAGTTTTATCCTCAATGGATTCTTCCATTTTCTCATTGGCAGATTCTCCCTTAAAAGAAAGTGCAGATATGTCAAGCTGTATGGGTGCATTGCTGTTTACATCAAAAAACCCAGGGGGAATATCTGGCTTTATCTCCCTGCCTTGGGTAATAATTATTGAGGATGATACGATCGTAAAATGATAATCCGTTCCATCAAACACGTTTTCAAGTACATTATTTACAGATTGATTTCTTGCATCGAAATTGACTTCTAACGAATCCATGATTCCAGGATTCGAATAAAACCGATAGGTTGTATTTGCCTCAATTATTGATGCCATTTCTGCCAATGAAATGTTTTGAAAATTTCCGGTAATGAAAATATCTTTTTGCTGCCCGTACATGGGTTGGGCAATTAATATAAGAATAATTGTAAATCCGAAAATTCCGTGTCTCATTGACTGCCCTCCTGTTTTAGTTCGTCGTATCTTTTGCAAACAGAAACGGTATAGTCTTTAAAACTTTCAATCCTTCCAATTTTTCGGATAGATCCCTTTTCAACCTCCAGTAGCTTTAATAATGCTTTTTTTGATCCGATCGTGTGAAACTCATGATCTTTGAATACATAAATCACTGAATTATCAACAAATTGATACCGATAAGGTCCATCATTCGATGGCCGGACTTTTTTAACATGCTGTACAAATACTTTCAATGAACCATCATAGAGAAGCTCATAAAACCCGGTCGAAACAAGTTGTGGAAATCTTTCTTTAGTCAACCTGATAAATTGATGTCCGTTAAAACTAAAACCATCAACATTTTCACTGTGAGGCCTGATCATTGAAAAATTGCCATTCTCATCGTAATGAACAACAGCCAGTTCATCCCGATAAATATCATAACCCATCTCAATTTCAATATAAATCTCACCGTTGTATTTGATCAAGCCCGATTGGAAGGCCTTTAGTTCAAAAAATGGATGTCCTTTAATATTTATATCAACCGGTATATACTCAGGTCCGTTAAATATTTGCAGTGCTTTACCCTGTTCCTGTACATACCATTTATAAATATTCCGGTACTTCTCATCAAATGTGTTGTTGTTCAAGGCATCAGGAGCTGTTTGTGCCCAGACAATCGGGCCAATAGTCATTAAAAACAGAATCAATCTCCAACTTTTACACATCATGATCATTTTAAATTCGGGATCAATGCTATGTGATCCGAAGAATCCCCTGCGATCAAATTTACCAATAGTCCCATGATATCCATCACGAAAATCCACTATCCAGCAATTACGCTGATGAATGGTAATGCTTGAATCCCTAAGCATACAACCCCCTCAATCCCCCTTTGTTAAGGGGGAATTTGGAACTGAAAATTTACATTTGTGTCATTTGCAGTCTATTCATTAATTTTACCAGAACCATTTCAAATGTATATGAAACAGCACTTTTCAAAAATAACAAGGATCCATATAATTTTAGGAATGCTTTTGTGTATCGGATCTAATAGTTATTCACAGGAATATGCGCTGGTTTGGTTCGATGAGTTCAACGTGGAGGGGTTTCCGGACACCACAAGGTGGAGTTATGATGTAGGTGGACACGGCTGGGGTAACAATGAACTTCAATATTACACCACGCAAGATATTGACAATGTAAGAGTTGAAAATGGGTCACTCATCATTGAAGCAAGAAAGGAAAAATTCGAAAATAGTGAATTCACATCTGCAAGGCTGGTGACAAAAAAAAAGGGAGACTGGCTGTATGGAAAAATTGAAGTAAAGGCAAAACTTCCTGCCGGCCGAGGCACATGGCCCGCAATATGGATGCTATCTACTGACTGGGAATACGGAGGTTGGCCGGAAAGCGGAGAAATTGATATCATGGAACATGTCGGATACAACATGAATGTTGTACAATGCGCAGTGCATACCAAAGCATATAATCACACGAAAGACACACAGAAAGGAGCAGAAAAGAAGTTAGACAATGTTGTAGATGAATTTCACACATATTCTATTGAATGGGAATCCTCCGAAATTCGCTTTTTTATTGATGGTGAGAAGTATTTTAGCTTCACAAAAGAGGATAGCTGGGAGAAATGGCCCTTCGACAAACGTTTCCATCTTGTGATGAATATTGCTGTTGGTGGTAATTGGGGAGGCAAAAATGGTGTAGATGAATCTATCTGGCCTCAAAAAATGATTGTGGATTATGTTCGGGTTTACCAGGTAAAGTAAATTAAACGTTATCCTTGGCGTAGGCCTGGATCTGTTAATTAGACGAATATTGGACGACCCACTCCCCTCTGAATCAAAAAAAGGTCAATGCTAAGACCATTATCACTGGCATGCCTGTACCAAATCCTCAATGTCCCACCACAAAATAAAAACTGGCACTCCTATATTTTGGTGTTTTACTTTTTTTACAAAAGAAATGGTGACATAAAGGGGCGTTTGTTCCTAATTCAGGAAATGTTGAATGTTGAATATTGATGAGCGATTTCTGATCTACATTGACCCTGTCATGTGAAAAATCAAAAATCATGATTTGCTAATCTGATAATCATTATTCTTTTAATACCAACAACCATGTTTCGTCTCCTCACGAACCTGCAAATGCATCAATCAGACACCTCACTGTTCAATCTGCTGGTAAGAAAGGATCCCTGGGTAAGCAGTAGATTGTAACTTGCTAGATGCTTCGCTGAAGCTCAGCAAGACGACATAAACAAAACTGAGACTTACCAGGTAAAAAATGTCACTCCATTCCCGCCAGCCTCTTCCTGTACTTTTGAAGCAATATATTCATTCGGTTTATATCTACAGAGTCAAGTTGTAGAGCAACTTTATTGTTTTCGATCCGTTGTGCGGTCGCCAGGATTTCAAGTTCCAGGTTTTCTAAAAGTTTCTTAGCGCGAATTCTTTCTTCTTTAGAATACTCCATTTTTTGTTTGAGTTTCAAATTTTCCTGTTGAAGCGATTCCTGGTGCCGAACCTGAAAATCTACAGCTTGTTCGGCTTCGCTTATCCTGACGATCATTTCATGTCGTTGATATTGAAGTGGCACCTGTTCCATAAAAAATTCGAGTGCCGCTGAAACAAGTCCCTCTCCCTCCTCTCCTGCAAGCAATGTTTCAGGGTCAAGTGCTATCCAAAGAAGACTGGAGCTGTCTTTGGCTACAGTTCTTGTATAATATATTGCTTCCGGGTAATAAGCATCCGGAATCCTGAATTCCTCCAATTGCCAGAAATCCCTCTTCATCCTGATTTTTGACAGCGCACCAATATATTCTTCCCAGAAAGTGGATATTTTGAGTTCACTGCCTTTCAATGTAATACTATAACCGGTGTACTTTCGGGAATTAATATTCTTTGATTGCTTTTTGACTGTTTGGCTGTATCCGGATAGGCTAAAAAAAACAAGAATAGTGAATATAACTTTTCTTCCAATCATAACGTTTACAATTCGCATAGCACTATTTTAGATTTAAGATAAAATTAATCAAATATCTCGCCAATGAGCAAAAATATACTTATTACAGGAGGTACAGGGACAATCGGAAAGGCGATCTGCAGTACCCTGGAAAAACAGGGCCATTCCATTAGAGTACTAACTCGAAGTATTCCGAAAACCGAATCAATTTATGCATACTATTCATGGAATCCGGACATGGATGAGATCGATGAAAATGCTCTCAAAAACGTAGATATCATCATACATCTTGCCGGTGCCAGCATTGTTGATAAAAAATGGACACGTGAAAGGAAAAAAGAAATTATCAGTAGTCGCGATCGGTCGGCCAGGTTAATATTTGAAAAATTAAAATCAATTGGGAATAGGCCTGAGGCATTCATTTCTGCATCCGCAATCGGTTACTATGGATACGATACAGGATCAATTCTGGTGAAAGAAACCAGCAGGTTTGGGGATGATTTTCTTGCGAATGTAGTTAAGAAGTGGGAAGCTGCAGCTAATGATTTTGAAACATTGGGAGTCAGGGTTGTAAAATTCCGAATTGGTGTTGTCTTAACAAATGATGGTGGCGCCTTACCCATGATGTCAGCTCCTGCTAAATTTGGATTGGGTGCTGGTTTGGGAAGAGGAGATCAATTTATAAGCTGGATCCATATATACGACCTCGCTTCACTATTTCAATTTGCAATCGACAATCTAGTTGCGGGAGTATTTAATGCTGTTTCCCCACAGCCTGTTACTAATAAAGAGTTTATGAAAAAATTATCTAGTACATTAAAAAAACCATTCTTTTTGCCAAACATACCTTCGTTTTTATTAAAACTCAAGATGGGTGAAATGGCATCGATGGTACTGGGAGGGAACAGGGTCTCCCCGGAAAAAATACAAGGTGAAGGATTTACTTTCAAATACGCTGACCTTAACCCTGCTCTTGAAAATCTATTGATTTCGTAGAGTTTCAGACATATTTTAATAAAATTTGAGGAAAATATAACTGATGAACTGATGAATAAAGATTATAATAAATCGATTACAAAAGCACGAATATCCAGTGAGGAAGAGAAACGTATCCGAAAGGCGTTTAAAGATAAAGACTGGGCAGAGATAAAAAGTACAGACTCCTGGACAATATTTAAGGTGATGTCCGAATTTGTAGAGGGGTTTGAAAAACTGGCTAAAATCGGACCTTGTGTTACCATATTTGGTTCAGCACGTACAAAACCTGATTCCAGGCGCTACAAGATGGCAGAAGAAATTGCCGGTAAACTTGTGGAACATGGCTACGGTGTAATTACCGGGGGTGGACCGGGAATTATGGAAGCCGGAAATAAAGGGGCCCATGAAGCTGGCGGTAAATCAGTGGGATTGAATATCGAATTACCTCATGAGCAATTCAGCAATATTTATATTGATCAGGATAAACTTATCGACTTCGACTACTTTTTTGTTCGAAAGGTGATGTTTGTCAGATATTCGCAAGGGTTCGTAGTAATGCCCGGGGGATTCGGAACACTCGATGAATTCTTTGAATCACTTACACTTATACAAACGCAGAAAATAGGAAGGTTTCCAATTGTACTTGTTGGCAGGGAGTTCTGGAGTGGATTGATCGATTGGATAAACGCTGTTATGCTGGAAAAAGAAGGTAATATCAATAAAGATGACCTGGATCTTTTCAATATTGTGGAAACGGCCGATGAGGCTGTGGAAGTTATAAATGATTTTTATTCCAGGTTCGTGTTATCGCCCAATTTTTAATTCCGATTTGAAAATTACAAGATATCTTTCCCTGGTTTCGATCATTACCATCATTGGTTATATTGCATACAATGAATCTACCAAAAATCATGAAATCAAACAAAATTGGGATGATTTCGCAGGAAGGGAACTTCCTCCGGGAAGTGCCAATGCAACGAGCTATTCTTTGCCTGAATACCTTGATTTCGCCGGCGAAACCGTACCACTCAGCCTAATTGATGTACGCGAACGGCTGGACCGGGAACTCCACATCAATACATATTGGCACAACAACACTATTTTTCTGATGAAACGCGCCAATCGCTGGTTCCCCGCCATGGAGCAAATTCTTAGCGAACAGGGAATCCCCGATGATTTTAAATACTTAACTGCTATCGAAGGAAATCTGAGAAATGATGTTTCGCCCAGGAATGCCGTGGGTTTCTGGCAAATTCGCAAAGCCACCGGTCGGGAACTTGGCCTGGAAATAACCAGTGAGGTGGATGAACGTTACGATCCTTTGAAATCTACCTCCGCCGCATGCAAATATTTCCTGAAAGCCAAAGAAAAATTCGGGAACTGGACTATGGCAGCAGCGTCATATAACCGTGGAATGACCGGAATGGCAAAAGCTATCAGTAAGCAAAAAGTTGACAGCTATTATGATCTACTGCTCAATGAAGAAACATCGAGGTATATTTTCAGGATCCTGGCGATTAAAGAAATATTTGAGCACCCGGACAAATACTCCTTTGATATTAAGGCAGAGCATCTTTACAAGCCTCTTGATTTACAATATTTTGAAGTAAATGAAACCATTACAGACCTTGTTGCATATTCGAAATCCCTGGGTATAAATTACAAAATTCTGAAAGAATATAATCCGTGGCTCAGAAAGGACAAATTAACCGTACGTTCAGGAAAATCCTACAGGATTGCCATTCCCAAATGATACCCAGCTCAATCGGCGTTGCACCATATCTCTTACCAATCTCTTGATGAAGTCGGGCAGGGACGCTGATTTTTTTTAAATTTACTGTCGAAGAAGTGCCTCCTGTTAAACTTGATTTACATTCATATCCAATCTACATTTTACCCATATATCTGGATTTTCGAAGGCAAGGACGCTGAATCGTTAATCAATCTCAGCGTCCCAATGATCTAACATAATGGACTGGCTTGCCAGGAGAGTAGTGTTTGCAAAGGAACAAGCAGTATTGGAGTATCTGAGTGGACTTAAAACCTTGCCTGAACTATAAAACCTAACACTCAGGAAAGGAATATCAGATTGTATTCCTAAATAAGCAGAAGGAAGTCTTCGCCCTATTATTCAATCCATTTAAAATAGTAGAATTAACCATCTAAGTTTTACTGAGAAACTAAGTTTTTATAATTTGTCATTT
>CAZONK010000138.1:0-9159 GCA_964581095.1 uncultured Roseivirgaceae bacterium | reverse complement strand
TGAAATTACAGGTGATAGCCTCGATTACGGTAAATTTAAATCCCCGACCCTGAGAAATATTGAGTTTACTGCCCCCTATATGCACGATGGTCGTTATTCAACTCTCGAAGAAGTAGTAGAATTCTACAGCACAGGACTTGAAAAGTCACCTACAGTTGACCCGTTAATGAAAAACCTGAGTAGTGGAGGCATTCAACTAAGCAATGAAAAAAAGGTAGCGTTAGTGGCCTTCCTTAAAACCTTATCAGATCCGGATTTTATCAATAACTCTGAACTGTCGGATCCGGGTATGTAGTTTTGAAATGATGGAATGATGTTATAACAATCCGGAGATACGTATAAACAAATAACGAATAAACGAATAAACGAATAAACGAATAAACGAATCAGTAATCTCTAATGTTATTTACCGAAATTAATAACAAATATTTCTAGTCTCCCACCTCCTTCTTCTCCACGTCTTCCACCCAGGAGAGGAGTGACATCATTACCGGAAATCCAAGTGTTGGAAGCGAAAGCATTACAACATGCTTGATTTCTTCCCACGAAGCACCTTTCAGCCTGGCTTTACGTACATGTGAGCGAAAACCACCCTGGATGCGTGCACCTCCCGAAATGGCTAGTTTTATCAAAGCTGCGGATTTTTCGTCCAAAGGTCCGGCAGCACGCACGGCACTTCCTAGTTTTGAGTATGCATCTCCAACATCAGGGTAGTTTTCCATGAATTTGGTAAAATGTTTGGGAGGCTGATCTTTCATTATTGAGTGTTTTGATTTGAAAGTGAAAATTACAGATGGGAATTGGATTTTTTTATGAGGATGCATTAATAATTATTTTATTGATCAGAATTTCCGGAACTGAAACAGTATCCTCCACCCCGAGGCAGTCATTCTGACGAAAGTCAGAATCTGTTGTTCAGGAAGGTGCATGCTGGGGACTAATACAGAATCTGCCTGCCCGTCGAAACGCATTGGAGGAGGGGATCGCGTTTCACTTGTCCGGAATGACGTTGGTGGGGTGGTACAGATTCTGCATAAACTCAAAAGTAGTCATCCTGAACAGGTAGTGATAGCGGACTGATTCAGGATCTACCCCGGTTCGGTCATCCTGGATGAACTATGCCAAAAGACAGCCCCGTTTCAGTCATTCTTGACGAAAGCCAGAATCTGTTGTTAAGGTAGGTTCATGCCAGGGGACTTGTAGCAGATCCCGGATCACACTCGACTTTGTCTCATTTGTCCGGGATGACGTTGTGGGGGTTCAGATTCAGCCTGCCCGCCGTGCTCCTACATCGAAGCCGACTTTCAGCCTACGTAGCCAAGCTACTTCGGCGAAGTAGGCACGGCACTGACGCAAACGCAGTGGAGGAGGGGATCGCGATCACCTTTGGCGCCCTTGTCCGGAATGACTATCACTGTTTCACACTTTTTCATATTTATGCAAATCACGGACATCAAGGATTATATCACCATTGTCAGAGGTGCTGTAAGGTTTCCTGAACCTGACACCATCTACTATTTCATCGGCGAGATAGGAGTATCTCGAATGCACAATTTGTCCGAATGTGTCATCAAAAGCTTCGATTTGGACCATGATTTCCATTTCTGATTCTACTATTTTTTGGTAGTCAAGGTCGTAAAACGGGCTTTTCCCATCAATGGGATGGACAATAGTCCAGCTAACAGGAAAAACAAGGATAGATTTCCTTTCAAGATCAAGTTGATAGTATTTCCTGACAACCTCGTCTTTTTCTTTAACTGACATGGTTAAGGTTACATCGGCTTTCACGTTCATCAATGTACTATGGCGACGATTTGAAATACGAAACATGATAGCTTTTCCATCTTGATATGGGGCAATGATTGCATTTTCACTATATTCCAGGCTGATACTGGGTTTTGAAAACCGACCATACAATAAACCGGTAACCAAAGCGAAACCCATAAATCCGGTCATGGCTTCGAAGGCAGCAATCATGTTTGCAAGGTCTCCCGAGGGGGATATCCTTCCGTAACCTACAGTTGTAAATGTTTGGAATGAGAAAAAAAATGCCTGTGTAAAGTCGTGGTAAAATCCGGTTCCCGGACTTTCTCCTTCAATTTCAGAGAGACCAATCCATAAATAGAGAAAGGCAAAAAGGATGTTCATCAGGAAGATAAACAGGAAATTCAGGACAAGGAACCTGGCCCAGGACATCTTTATCAATTCCTGGTAAATATTACGGCTGGAAAATCCTGCACCTTTCCTTACAACATTGAAAGAGCCATCTTTGTTAATAACCCTTTTTGTTTGCTTTTTATACCGGACACCATACCCCGGATCTATGATTTCCTTTACCCTGGTTCTCCAAGCCATAGCAGTGATAATTTGCTGAAGGATACAATATATAAAATGTAATGGAGAAAAATAATCTTGTTTACCAGATGTTCAAGACAAATTAATACTTCTTACTCAATTCCGTTCCTATGGAACTCTATCTTTATTATTAGTACAAAAGGGACTTACGTCCCTCGATTTAACATTTAATCCCTACGGGATTTTTACTGTGTGTTTCAAAAAAACAAATTAAGACTACTTACCCAATTCCGTTCCTGTGGAACTCCATTTCCATTATTCACTCAAAAGGGACTTACGTCCCTCGATTTAACCTTATTTTCCCTAAGGGAGTTTTGGATGTTTCCAACCTAAACAAGATTGAGTCTAAACCAATCACTTTCTACTATCATGTACAATTATTGGTACAAATCATTAAGCCAAAGCCTGACTTGTACTTGATTTCATGGAAAATTTCCCAGCCTGATCTAACTGTCTGATCTTCAAAAGTCAGGGTGGAAAACTGCCGTAGGCAGGATATATTCTAACCAGAGTTAACAACTCTGGATCCAGCAAAAAGGAACAATAAGTTCCAGAGGAACGAAATGTTAATTTTACTGTGAAAAAAACTAATCGAGCAAATCGTCAAATACAGCGATCAGATGATGTGCGATCATCTCTGCATTTCTACCTTCAATATGATGCCGCTCAATAAAATGAACCAATTCACCATTCTTAAACAATGCCATAGATGGAGAAGAAGGAGGATAGGGAAGCGTGTACTCCCTTGCCTTTGCCGTAGCTTCCATGTCAACGCCTGCAAAAACGGTGGCCATTGTATCGGGTTTTTTATTACTATTGGCCAATGCCATTTTTAATGCCGGTCGAGCGGCGCCTGCGGCACATCCACAAACGGAGTTCACCATCAACAAAGTAGTTCCTTTGTGATCCGATAAATGATCGTCAACATCCTGGGCTGTTTTAAATTCAATAAACCCTACCTGAGTGAGGTCTGACCTCATTGGTGCAACTAATTCTTCGGGATACATATCTTTTTTATTTTAGTTAGTTATTGGTAATAATTTAATATTTATAAAAATCCTAATTCAAGTTTAGCAGCCTCGGACATCATATCCGTGGCATAGGGTGGATCAAATGTAATTTCTACTTTCACATCGTTCACACCACTGATCCCCCTTATTTTCTGTTCAATTTCTGTTGGTATCGATTCAGCAGCAGGACACGCCGGAGATGTAAGTGTCATTAAAATAAATACATTTTTTACCGGATAAACATTTACTTCATAGATCAGTCCGAGTTCGAATACATCCACAGGAATTTCCGGGTCATAGACCGTTTTGATCGCTTCTACAACCTGGTCTTTAAATGCTAATTGTTCATCCTGAATTGTCTTTGACTCTTCCATATATTTATTCGTCCCGGCTTTCAACATTTGAAATTTTATTGAATGTTAAAGCAAATAATTTCATTTGTTTAATCATGGATGCAAATCCATTTGATCGCTGGGATCCGATGACCTGGTTCATCCCAATTTTTTGTATAAAATAAAGGTCCGCATCAACTATTGCATCAGAAGGCTGTCCTGAAAAAACACGGATCAATAAACTGATCAGTCCTTTTGTAATATCGGTATTGCTATCTGCAGTAAAATACACTTTGTTATTTTCAACTGAGGATATCAGCCATACCTTCGATTGGCATCCTTTGATCAGATTTAAATCTGATTTATCTTTTTCGGCCATTGCAGGCAATTTTTGCCCTAATTCCATAATATAGAAAATAGTGCTTTCGCGGTCACCCGATAAGATTTTAAATTCCTCTATGATCTCGTTTTGAATTTCGTTTATCTTCATTTTCAAATTCCGGATTACCTGTTGCTGATTTTCTCAACTGCATCTGCCAATTGATCTACTTCTTCAACCGTATTATAAGCTGCAAATGATGCCCTTATTGTACCTTCAATTCCAAACCTCGCCATCAGTGGCTGGGTGCAATGATGACCTGTCCTGATGGCAATTCCTTTTGCATCCAGAAGGATCCCTGCATCAAAAGCATGCATATTTTCAAGTGTGAACGACAATACCGACACCTTGTTACTTATATCGGCATATATATTTACTTTTTTGATTTCACGGAGCCGTTCGGTTGCATGTTGCAATAGATTTTCTTCATGCGTATGAATATTCTTCTTGCCAAGATTATTGAGAAACTCTATGGCCGGTTTGAGCGCAATTACATCTGCAATATTGGGCGTTCCTGCTTCAAACTTGTAAGGAATGTCTGCGTAAGTGGTCCTCTCAAAAGTTACCTCCTTTATCATTTCACCACCACCTTGATAGGGAGGCATTGCTTCAAGTAATTTACGTTTACCATAAAGGACACCAACGCCGGTGGGGCCGTACATTTTGTGACCGGAGAATGCAAAGAAGTCGCAGTTGAGTTTTTTTACATCTACATCAAGATGTGCAACCGCCTGGGCTGCGTCAAGCAGTACGACTGCACCGTACCGGTGTGCCATTTCAATTATTTCAGCAACGGGATTAATAGATCCAAGTGCATTGGAGGCATATCCTACTGCAACAATTTTGGTTTTATCTGATAGTAAACCGGCAAATTCTTCCATTTGGAATTCTCCCGAATCTGAAATTCTTACAACCTTTAATTCAGCTCCTTTTTCCTCACAAATCAATTGCCAGGGTACAATGTTGGAATGATGTTCCATACCGGATATGATCACTTCATCACCGGTATTTAAATTAGCCCTCCCATAGGTTGCAGCAACAAGGTTGATACTTTCTGAAGTACCCTTCGTAAATATTATCTCCTCTTTTTCAGGGGCATTAATGAAGTTCATTACAGATTCCCTGGTAGACTCGTATGCTACCGTTGCTTTTTCAGCAAGTGAATGAATTCCCCGGTGGATGTTTGCATTATACCCTTTGTAATAGGAATTGAGCGATTCAATCACCTGGATGGGTTTTTGTGTAGTAGCAGCATTATCAAAATATACCAGGGGATGGCCATTCACTTGCTGGTCCAGAATAGGAAATAAGTCCCTTACCCGGGTGATGTCAAATGTCTGGTTTGTATCTACTGTTGTATTATGCATCCAACTAGCTGTTTTTCAATATATTCATTACTTTCTCATCCAGTAACAGGCGTAGTGGCTCAATGGAAATATGATCAAGTATATCCAGGGCATAGGCGTGCAGTAACATTGCTTTAGCATCGGATTCACCTAACCCTCTTGATCGCAGATAGAAAATTTGTTCCTTGTCCAGTTGACCGGTGGTACAACCATGAGAACATTTTACATCATCAGCCCAAATTTCCAATTGTGGTTTTGTATTGATTTTTGCCTCATCCGAAAGCAAAATATTGTGGTTTTGCTGAAAGGCATTTGTTTTTTGCGCTTCCCGTCTTACAAATATTTTCCCATTAAAAACGCCGGTTGATTTTCCGGTAAGAATGCCTTTGTACAATTCATTACTTTCAGTGTGCGGAAATTGATGATCAACATTGGTGTGGTTGTCGACATGGGAATTGCCGGAAATTGCATATAATCCAAACATATGAGTTTCACAACCTTCACCATTTTGTGAGATACTCAGGTTGTTCCTGACAATATCACCACCCATGTCAACAGTCACTGAGGTAAAATTACTATCCTTCTCTTGTTCCACTACAGTGTTATTCACCAGGAATGTCTGGTTGTTAACCTGGGCCGCCCTGTAATATCGGATTGTAGAATTTCCACTTAAACTGATGTTGGTATTTGTATTGTTAAGTATGCGTTCATTTCCCAGAGAGTAATAAACTTCTGCTATGGTGGCTTTGCAGCTCTCATTTGCAATGATAATTACCCTGGGTTGGACAATATTGATTATCGAACCATCAGTGATGTGTATAATACAGACCGGGCGAGGGAGTGCATTGTTTCTATTAATGTTAATTACCACACCCTCTTTGCTGAAAACAGAATTCAGTAATGAAAAACTGTCCTGGTTTTGTGCACTTTTCTCAAGTACTTCCAACACTGCTTTATCCTCCTTTGCATTCTTCAGTGATGTAATTTTCAATCCATCGTCAAGCTTACCGGTAAGGGATTCGTCAAATACCCCATTTACAAAAAACAATAAGTTTGCATCCAACCCCTCCGGAATATACTCCTTGACATCAATATTGATCGATTTTGGTGTATTTCCAAAAGGGAAATCGTCAAATGATTTCTCTAATTTTCGGATGATCGGTGTGTATTTGTACTCTTCGTTCTTTTTCCCCGGGAAACCGTTTGTGTTGAGATTTTCTATTGCTTTTTTTCTCGTTTTGTGCCATGCGGATGTACCATCGCCATTGATACTGTTTTCGAAACGAGTAAAACTGTTTGAAACTTGCTGAAGTAAAGTGTCTTTTTTATTTTCCATGAAAATGTATGTCAGTTCACTACCTCTTCTTTAATCCAGTCATATCCCTTTTCCTCCAGTTCCATGGCAAGTTCTTTCGTACCGGATTTTACGATTCTTCCTTTATATAGGACATGTACAAAATCCGGTATGATGTAATCAAGTAATCGCTGGTAATGGGTTACAATGATTACCGCATTGTTACTATTTTTCAGCTTGTTGACACCATTTGCCACAATTTTTAACGCATCAATGTCGAGGCCCGAATCTGTTTCGTCTAAAATGGCAAGCTTTGGTTCAAGCATAGCCATCTGAAATATTTCATTTCGTTTTTTCTCGCCTCCTGAAAATCCTTCATTAAGTGATCTGCTTATAAGCGACTGGTCAATTTCAACAAGCTTCATTTTTTCCTTCATCATTTGCAAAAATGAAACAGCATCCAGTCTTTCCAGGCCTTTATATTCACGTATATTGTTTACTGCTGACTTTAAAAAGTTTGTAGTGCTTACCCCGGGGATTTCCACAGGATACTGAAATGCCAGAAAAATCCCTGCACGTGCTCGATCTTCAGGGGATAAATTAAGTAAATTTTCTCCCTGGTAAGTCACAGCTCCTTCATCTACTTCGTACTCCTCTCTTCCAGCTAAAACACTGGCTAGCGTTGATTTTCCCGATCCATTTGGACCCATTATTGCATGTACTTCCCCTGCATTTACTTCAAGATCGATGCCGTGAAGTATTTTAATTCCATCAATGGAAGCCTTTAAGTTGTTTATTTTCAGCATTCTGTTTTATCAATTCTATTTTGTAAACCTTATCACTTTAACCTTTTACCCTTTACCTTTCACCTACTTATCCTACACTTCCTTCCAGTGTCAGCGCAAGCAATTTTTGTGCTTCCACTGCGAACTCCATTGGAAGTTTGTTTAACACTTCTTTTGCATATCCGTTCACAATCAATGCTACTGCATCTTCGGTATTGATTCCTCTCTGGTTGCAATAAAATAATTGATCTTCACCAATTTTGGAGGTGGTAGCCTCATGTTCCACCTTGGCTGTCTTGTTGTTAACTTCAATATAAGGGAAGGTATGTGCTCCGCAATTATTCCCCATTAATAAGGAATCGCATTGGCTAAAATTACGGGCATTAGTTGCTCGTTTATTTACACTTACCAGTCCTCTGTAACTATTTTGACTTTTTCCTGCTGAGATACCTTTTGAAACGATCCTGCTCTTGGTATTTTTTCCAAGGTGCAACATTTTCGAACCTGTATCTGCTTGCTGGTAATTGTTGGTAACCGCTACAGAATAAAATTCACCTATGGTATTGTTACCTTTCAATATACAGCTGGGGTATTTCCAGGTAATTGCAGAACCGGTTTCAACCTGTGTCCACGAAACTTTTGCGTAATCACCCGCGCAAATGGCACGCTTTGTTACAAAGTTATATATACCACCAACTCCTTCTTTGCTTCCCGGATACCAGTTTTGTACTGTTGAGTATTTTGCTTCCGCATCTTTTGCGACATAAATCTCAACTACCGCGGCATGCAGTTGGTTTTCATCGCGCTGTGGTGCGGTACATCCTTCAAGATAGCTAACATATGCCCCCTCATCCACTACTAGTAATGTACGTTCAAACTGGCCTGTATTTGCAGCATTTATCCTGAAATAGGTGGAAAGCTCCATCGGGCAATGGACTCCTTTAGGGATGTATGCAAATGATCCATCGCTAAACACAGCGGAATTCAGGGTTGCGAAATAATTATCAGTTATCGGTACAACGGAACCGAGATATTTTCTTACCAGATCAGGATGATCTTTTACAGCTTCACTAAACGAACAAAATATGATACCCAGTTCACCGAGCGTTTCTTTGAAAGTGGTAGCCACTGAAACACTATCAAGAACTGCATCAACAGCTACTCCTGTCAACCTTTTCTGCTCATCCAGGGAAATTCCAAGTTTAGTAAATGTATCAAGAAGTTCAGGATCAATTTCATCCAGGCTTTCTGGCTTTGCTTTTTGTTTTGGAGCAGAATAGTAAATGATATCCTGGTAGTCAATCTCGGGATAGGTTACGTTTGGCCAGGTAGGTTCTTCCAATGTCAGCCAATGCCGGTATGCTTTTAACCGCCATTCAAGTAACCATTCCGGCTCATCTTTTTTCGCCGAAATAAAACGCACAATATCTTCATTAAGCCCTTTTGGAGCCGAATCTGCTTCAATATCAGTGGTCCACCCATACTCATATTCCTTCGAAGTAAAATCATCCAGTATCTTATCGTCTTTGCTCATAAAAAATCCTTATTTAGAATCATTCTAAACAACGCAAAGATAATAAAATTCACCTTATTTAGTATATATTTAAACAGAAGTTAAGAATAATTCTTATTTAGGTTTGGGTTCAATCCATCCCTAG
>CAZONK010000137.1:0-9246 GCA_964581095.1 uncultured Roseivirgaceae bacterium | reverse complement strand
TGGCCATCTCGCCCGGGAATATGCACCAAGCGGTGCTGATGGACTTTCCGGTTAGCATGGGTGGTCATAATTGTACCAGGACACCAGACGATCCTTGTGTCATTCTGATGGTAGGTTGTCCGTTTGGAGAAACTGTTGGTGCACCGCCAATTGAACAATTTCGCGAAGCAAGATACAGGATGTTAGGGCTGAAATTTGAAGATTACGAAAAGGAAATTAGAGAGCATTTAGGTGGTATGCTGCCGAAGGAATCATTTGAATTCGACAGGGATGTTGAGAGTATTACAGTAAATCGCTGGTCGCATGGTTACGGTTACAGAGGCACAGCACTTTTTGACTCCGACTTACCCGAAATGGTAATGAAAGGACGAAAACCATTTGGCCGAATTACCATTGCCAATATCGACTCGGGCCTTAGTTCTTATATACATGTTGCAATAGATCAGGCATGGAGAGCAGTGAAGGAATTGGGATAAAAGATTTCAATCAGGATTACTTTAATTGAGGATTAGAAATTTGCTTTTATCACGGATCATTCTAATATCTCTCATAAGATGAATTAAAAGGGTACGGAACCTTTTTTAAGCTTACAACAATATTAAGTTAATTGACTCCGGTTAGTTGTAAAAATAATAACAAATCATTCCAGCAGATGGCCTGCGGCCCCTGCTGATTTCCGTGTTATATTTATAAGAAGCGAACCAAAATTTCATAATCATGAATTATAGCGAACGAACAAGAAGAATTATTGAAGGGGTGAATACAGCTCCACTGGATGACTTTGACGGTTTTTCACCTGATGAGATGAGTATAATCATATATTCACCTTTTGCAGGAGAATGTTCTGTGCGTATTCGTTCACAAATCGACAACCAAGTTCTAGACCAGTCTCCAATTTTTCAGATCACAAGACACCTGTTAACAGAAATAAATGACAACGAAGGTTTAAAACTAACTTCAACAGGCAACTTATCACCAGGATTGGTTAATGAGATTTATACTAGAAAATATATTATTGACCCTGCAATTGAAGCGGGTATCACAAAATTAAATCAAGAAACCAAATGGAATATTTTGCACTGTACTAAAATTGTCCTGAAATTGTCAAAGCTTATTAGAACCTATAAAGGCAAACTTTTATTAACGACACAAACAAAAAAGTGTCTAATGAATGGTGAATACTCCAAGCTCTTCCATATTTTCTTAAATACTTTTACTACCCAATTTAACTGGGCCTATAATGATGCTTTTGAAGATGAGGAGATTGGGCAAACAGGTTTTTTGTACTTACTGCATTTGCTAAATAAGTACGGGCTCGAGTTTCGAGAATTATCTTTTTATTCTGATTTGTACTTTAAAGCTTTTCCCGTTTTTAAGGTAAGAGAAGAATCATTATTGGGATTAAGAAGTGATTTTGTAATTGCAGTTAGGTTTTTTGAGCGTTTTGCTGAATGGTTTGGATTTGTGGAAATTCACAGAGAGCAGAATAGACTGACTGAACCTGTTAGGGTCAGGAGAACGAAATTGCTGTCCAATTTGTTGTTATAAGAATCCAATTATCACATAACGACCGGCTGCGGGCGACGCTGATTCAGGGAGGTGACTTTCGGATTTTCACAACATTTGGTCTAATCAGTAAGCCAAGATGCATTTTCGCAGGACGCGCCTGAACCTGATTGTTATCCACACGATGGGAGACAATATGATCAAATTTAAAGCATTTAGGCAAATTTTAATAATCGGACTTCTCTGTACCAGTTATTCCCACATTTGCCTTGCACAAAAAGCCACTATTCAAGAAGAAAAAAGAGTCATTAAAACTTACCCTTTTTCCGAGCCAAACCCTGTGCCTGTTCTCATCAAGGATGCTCGACTGTACCCCTATCACACTTTTGAGGGTTACAGTCATCAAGGGCAACCGCAGCAATGGCAAGTAGTGAAAATGGAAAATGACTTTATCGAAGTTTATGTTCTCCCCGAAGTCGGTGGCAAAGTTTGGGGCGCTATTGAAAAATCCACTGGAGAGGAGTTCATCTATCGAAACGAGGTGATGAAATTCCGCAATATTGCGTTACGAGGACCTTGGACAAGCGGAGGAATTGAATTTAACTTTGGCATTATCGGTCATACACCTGCGACTGCAAGTCCTGTTGATTATCGTCTTTTAGAAAACTCTGATGGAAGTGTTACATGTGTTGTGGGAGCAATGGACTTACCATCTCGCACTCACTGGCGGGTACAAATCAATTTGCCAAAAGATAAAGCTTATTTTGAAACAAAAGCATTGTGGTACAATCCAGAACCGATCGCGCAGCCTTACTACAATTGGATGACCGGCGCCGCATTTGCCAGGGATGATTTAGAAGTATTTATTCCCGGCAATCAATATTTAAAGCACAGTGGAGAAACCAAATCATGGCCAATTGATGAAACGGGTCGAAAAATTTCAGAGTATCAGAATAACACTTTTGGCGGACATAAGTCGTATCATGTTGTTGGAGAATATGCGGATTTTTTCGGGGGTTATTATCACAAAAGCAAGTTCGGTTTCGGTCATTGGGCGCCATATATGGATATGCCGGGGCAAAAACTTTGGCTTTGGGCTTTATCACGAGCTGGTGGTATCTGGGAAGATTTATTAACAGATACGGACGGGCAATATATTGAATTTCAGGCTGGACGACTACTCGTACAATATTCACCGCAAAACTTCAATAATCCCATAAAAGAAGCTGATTTTGAACCATATCGAACAGACCAATGGCGGGAATTATGGTTTCCTCTAAAAGGAATCGGCGGATTAAATGCAGCTTCACAACATGGTGCAATGTTTGTACAGCGTCAGAAAGAAGAAATTAAAATAGGCATCAATGCGTTCGAAAAAAGCAGCAGCGCTCTTGAAGTAATCGTGGAAGGGCAAAATATTTTTCATAAGCAATTGGAATTGAAACCTATGGAAGTATTCACTACAAAGGTTTCTATTGGAGATGCTGATGACTTTGAAGTGCATGTGCCAAAGTTAAATCTTCATTATAATTCAAATAGAGAAACAAGCCAATTAAAGCGTCCATTTGAAACAGACCGACAAGCCTGGGCTGCGATTCCTGAGGCTGATCGAATATTGGCCCGTGGCAAAGAATACGTTGAAGGTCGGCAATATGAACAGGCGCGGCATCAGTTTGAATCAATTTTAAAGCAATACCCCTGGCATCCGGGCGCATTGATAGCGATGGCTGATCTATATTTTCGTTCTGCTAAATATGCTGATGGATTGAACTACATTACTAAAGCTTTGCAGCTTGACGCCTATGACCCTCATGCAAATTATATCGCAGGTATCTCGTACCGAGCTTTTAACGATTTTGTCAATGCCAAGGAATCTCTGGGGTGGGCCGCCCGCTCAATGTTATATCGTTCTGCAGCAAATACCCAGATCGCTGAAATTGGTTTGCAAGAGCAAAATTTCTCACAATCTGATCTATATGCAAACAGAGCCCTGGATTACGATCGATATAATATTAACGCTTACCAGGTTCTAGCGATAACGAATAGAAAAATCGAAAATTACCAGAAATCAGAACAGGCATTAACTAAATTGTTAGATATTGATCCACTCCACCATTTTGCCCGTTTTGAACAATACTTGTTAAATAATTCTTATGAAAACAAAAGCAGCTTTCAACAGTTGATTAAAAATGAATTTCCAGATCAAACTTATTTAGAACTCGCAATTTCATACCACAATCGAGGTTTGGATGAGGAAGCCGTTGAGTTATTACAACTCAGCCAAAACAGGGTTAAGAATCCTTTGATTGATCTATGGCTGGCATATTTGCTTCATTCAAATCAGAAACACGATTATAGAAAATATTTAGATCAAGCTATCAACATTTCGCCAGCCTTTGTATTCCCCTACCGAAGAGAATCAGTCAAAGTTTTGGAATGGGTTAATGCAGAGGAGATTGAGTGGAAATGGAAATATTATTTGGCGCTAAATTATTGGGCTATTGATCGAAAACCAGAAGCGATTCAACTTTTGCAGTTGATCGGAAATGAACCTGAATTTGCGCCATTCTACATTGCTCGCGCTCATTTGTATCATCAATATTTTAAGACAGACAAAGCGGGTGACCTAAAAAAAGCGCTCTCTTATGATGATCAAAATTGGCTAACCTGGCTATACCTGATTCGGAACTATCAGAACACTAATCAATGGGAATCCGCTTTACATTACTCTACAAAAGCATATCAGCAGTTTAGAGATAATTTCAACATTGCTATTGCTCAAGCCCGGTCTCTTATTTTTTCAGATCAATCAAAAAATGCAATAGAAATTTTAAATACAACACAGGTGCTTCCCTCTGAAATGGCGAGGGATTGTCGGATATTATACGACTGGGCACATCTACATGAAGCCTTGCGATTGATCGGAGATAATCAATTCAGCAATGCATTAAAGATAATTGAAAATAGTAAAAAATGGCCTGAAAATTTAGGTCAAGGCAAACCTTATGATCCTGATCAAAGGATGCAGGATTACTTGCATGGCTATTGTTATCAGAAACTTAATGATAATAAAAAAGCATCAAGCTGTTTTCAGCAAATTATTGACTATACAAACAAGCATGAAACCGATAATACAATGTTGCATTACCTGGGATATAAATCACTTAAGCAAAAAGGGAAACATAAGGAAGCACAAGCATTTATAAATAAATTAGCAACCGGACCAAATGCTCAAAAACCTGAAATAAAATGGATCATTGCACAATCCAAATCTAATGAAAAATTATTGGCGCAGTTGAATGCAGTTAATCCAAATTTGTTTTCAGGTCAGAATTATTTAATTTTTAGTAAGATTATATTGCTTCACTAGACAATTAATGGGGAGCGATTCCAAAAGATGGTAATATGTTTCCAATCTTTTAAGTGGAATAGTACTCCGAAGCGGAGCGTCTACGTACGCGTCCCCAAAGAGATCGTGGGAACGAGAGCAAAAGGTAGTGTAGCCACACGAATTTTTAAAATAATCGTTACTATTCAGGATGGAAGGTTCAGAATTTAATGTAAATGCTGTTGACTTTGAAATTCCCCCTTTGAAGGGGGATGATCTGCCACAGGTAGATCAGGGGGATGTTCTTCTTTCAGCGCGACGAAAAACATCCCCCTGCTTTCACCTTCGGTGAAACCGTCCCCCTTCAAAGGGGGAATTAAACTGTGCTAAAATATGAGTCAACAAAATTAACCTTCAAACCTGAGTAGTGACCGATAATCAAAGGAAGATAAAAATGCAAACAATCAAACGCTTCATAATTATAATTTTTATAATACAGTTGGCTATAATAAGCAACTGCACTCAGAAATCTTCAACCAAAGAAGGCGGGAGAATAAATAATATAATTGACGGCGTTAAATTTGAACCAGGCGATTGGGAATTTGACCTCCCGGCAGGTCAGGCTGGTACTTCTTTGGGAAATCATCGAGCAGTCCTGAAAGTAAATTCTACTCATCAGGCTGCCTGGGCGCATATTCCCTGGCGGCGCTGCGATTTAAATCCGAATGAAAAACAACTTGTTCTCATCAGTGCTCAAACTGGAGAGGAAATTCAAAATAAAATTATAGTTAATCTTAACAATGAGTTTGGGGACATTGTATTTCAACCCGCTGGTGCAGAGACGTATTATCTTTACTATATGCCTTATAAAACAACAGGAGGTTATTATCCAGTAATCGACTATCTGCCTCCAAAAGATACAGCAGAACCTGACTGGGTAAATCAGATCGGTAAGCTGAGTACTGAATCAATGCAACAGCTTGCTAAGGCGAGTGTGCTCAGCATTCAGTCTGTTAATGAATTTCACAGCTTTTTCCCAATGGAAATAATTGCCACAAAAGCTGAACAGGAGCAACTTCTCGGTCCTTCGCCAAAGACATTTCATCTCTTTCCTGAATATCGGGATTATCCCATTCGGATGCAAAGAAACTTGCCTAAACATTGGGTGTCACGAGGTTTGATTGATACTTTTAAAATTGCAGCGAGACGCGGTGAATATTATACTTTTCAAATCGGAGTCTTTGCAGCAAATCAACGATTGGATAATCTGAATGTGAGTTTAGATGGTTTTAAATCAGAAGGCGGGACTGAATCAAAAAAAAATCGCTTTCAACTGTTTCAACACAGAAGGAATCGATCTTCTTGGCAAAACGTTTATGAAATCTGTTTCTGTTGAACAGGGAATGGTTCAACCACTCTGGTTCGGCATCCAAATCCCTGAAGATACTCAACCAGGGCAATACGTGGGAACACTAACAGTGAATCCTGAACAGCAACCAGCGCAAACAATTCAGATTAATTTAGAAATAACAAATGAAGTTGTCGAAAATAACGGCGACAACCAGCCTGAAAAAATGTCCCGCCTACGGTGGTTGAATTCCACAATTGGAAAAGACCCCAATTTAATAATCGCCCCATTTACACCAGTAATTGTTGATAACAAAAAGGTGATTGTTTTAGGCAGAGATGTTATTTTGGGAACTGATGGTTTGCCAAAATATATTCGAAGCTATTTTACACAAGAAATGACAGGATTTACTGATCAAGGGGAAGATATCCTGGCGCATCCGATTCAATTTGAAATTAAAAGAAATAACAAATCCGAAACATGGAATTCCCAACCCTTTGAGATTAATCAAATGTCTGCAGGACAGGCAAACTGGACTGCTCACAGCGTTTCAGAAAAATTTGAACTGCAAGTTAACGGTGTAATAGAATATGAAGGGATGCTGAACTACAAAATAACACTCATAGCTAAAAAAGATGTTTCCGTGGAAAATATTTCCCTGTCTGTTCCTATGAAACCTGATGCTGCAGAATATATTTTAGGACTGGGTTTCAAAGGTCAAAAACGACCGCGGCATATCAATTGGAAATGGGATGTTACTAAACACCACGAAGGTGTGTGGCTGGGTAATATCAATAAGGGATTGCAATATGTGCTCCGTGATGAAAATTATGAACGCCCGCTCAACACCAATTTTTACCAGGCAAAACCGCTGAACTTGCCTCCTTCATGGTATAATGATGGCAAAGGCGGCATTCAAATTATAACAAAACCAAATGTAGTTCTCGCTCATAATTATAGCGGTCCTCGAAAAATCAGCCGCAACGATACATTACATTTTAATGTGCGGTTTCTGATCACACCGTTCAAGCCAGTCGATACTAAAACACATTTTAATACACGGTTCGTTCATAAATACGTACCTGTGGATTCTGTGAAAGAATGGGGCGGCACTGTTGTCAATATTCACCATGCAAACCTTATTAATCCATATATCAATTATCCATTTTACAATTTGGAAGAACAGAGCGCATACATTAAAGAAGCGCATCGAAAAGGCATCAAAGTGAAACTTTATTACACGATTCGGGAAATAACATATAAATGTTATGAACTATTTGCATTGCGCAGCTTTGGCGATGAAGTTCTGAATGACGGAGAAGGTGGCGGACACCCCTGGCTGCAAGAACATTTGCAGGACAGATATCATAAAGCATGGCATGCCTGGCGAGTAAACGATGCCGCGATTTTAAACAAAGGAACCTCTCGTTGGACGAATTATTATGTTGAAGGATTAAATTGGCTCGCTAAAAATCAGCAAATTGATGGGTTGTACCTGGATGATATCGCTTTCAGTCGGGAAACAGTTAAGCGTATGATGACTGTGTTGCACCAGCACCGCGATGAAGTTGTAATTGACCTTCATTCTGCCAATCAATATAATAATCGGGATGGTTTCATAAACAGCGCTTTTTTATATATGGAGCATTTTCCTTTTGTCTCGCGGCTCTGGTTTGGTGAATATTTTGAATATGATTTGGATTCTGACTATTGGCTGACAGAAGTTTCCGGAATTCCATTTGGGTTGATGGGTGAAATGCTCGAAAAAGGTGGCCATTCTTATCGAGGCATGCTCTACGGTATGACCACCCGAATGTACGGCAAATTTGATCCGCGAGCTATTTGGAAACTCTTTGATGATTTTGGAATCGCAGAGAGTCGTATGATCGGATATTGGGTGAAACCGAATCCTGTTCAAACCAATCAAAAACATGTCCTGGCAACAACCTACTTGAAACAGGATCAAATTCTGATTGCTTTAGCCTCATGGGCGCCAGACGATGTGGAAATTCAGTTGCAGATCGATTGGAATCAGATTGGTATTTCAAATTCTGAATCAGTTACTTTGACAGCGCCCGCGATCAAAGGATTACAAGATTACAGGGATTTGAATATCAACGATTCAATTCTCGTCCCAAAAGAACAAGGGCTTTTTATAGTACTCAAGAAAGAATAATTTTATCCTGAGATAATCGTGTCTTGAAGGGGGCGTTTTGAATTATAATACTCGACGTATTCCCGCAAAAAATTATACTGGTCCAGACGTGTGCTAATAGCATTTATCGGACAGGCAGCAATCAAATCACCAAATCTATAAGCTTTTTTGCCTGACGTCGGCTCAGGGAAAGTCTGGGTCCATCCTTCAAAATTACCTGATAACTGCCATCACCAATGGGACGAAGTTCTTTAATGCGATCGAGATTGACAATGATCGACCGGTGAATGCGCATGAATTTATTGGCGTCTAATTTCGATTCCAAATCACGCATGGTTTGATTTACCAGATGCGTGGTCTTGCCAGCATGCAGACAGACATAATCGTCCATGGCTTCGATCCAGTCAATGTCCTCGTGTTTGAACGGTTTTAGACATCCGCTTTCTGATATCAAAAATCGTTGAGGTTTAATAAAAGGATGTTCAAAAAAGGGGTGTGAATTTTCACTTGCTTTTTATGCACAAATTCGTTAAAATTTTAGGTGTTCAAAAAAGGAAGGTTTTTTAAACAAGGTAGAAAATTTTGCATATCTTATTTAAAGCCCCGGGATGTTGGGGTTTTTACATTTTTCTTGCTAATGCGAAGGGATTTTTTTAATTTTGTAAAAGCAGAGCAGACGGAAGGGAACCGCATACGAGTAATGTCTTGATAAGACGCGAATGTTGAGCCTGGGTGTGGTTTTATCTGGGCGATATTTGTCAGGTGGACGAATATGGCCCATCGAATAAATGTTGATGCTCCGTTTGATAGCTGCACAATATTGCAAAAACTCCCAAAGAAGTTTGTGAGTTAACGTCGGTAGTGTCAAAAGTTTTATGAAAAAATGAAGAGTATTAAAGTGAGAATCAA
>CAZONK010000136.1:0-9286 GCA_964581095.1 uncultured Roseivirgaceae bacterium | reverse complement strand
ATAGTTCCTATTATTTTGTTTTTATCAGGGTTAAACAAATATATTTTTTCATAATACGAAGCTGTAATTAAGTTTTGGTTCCCAAGTTTAATACAATTTTTACATCTCTTAAAATTTTGATTAAAAATTCGATGAAACCAAATGAAGGTTTTTTAAAGATTTAAGAAAAAGTATGCTTCATTGAAAGTATTATTTCATTGAAAATCAGCCAGAAACGATTCATTTAGATTGAATATTAACTTCATCCACATCATCAACTTTAATTACCAGTATGGCTGCAATTAGGAATGAAACCCCACTTGTGACCAGCGCGTAAATGGCATTACCATTATAAAGCCAGGCAACAATGGGGCCGCCTATCAGTGCATTGATAATTTGTGGAAGAACGATAAAAAAGTTAAAAATCCCCATATAAACCCCCATTTTGCGTGCCGGAATGGAGCCCGCAAGAATTGCGTAGGGCATGGCAAGAATACTGGCCCAGGCAATACCCACTCCCACCATCGAACCAATCAGCCAGAACTCGTTGGGTGCAAAATACATCGATATCAATCCTACACCCCCAATGAGCAGTGAAATGGTATGTGTTTTTTTCCTGCCGAATTTGTGGGCAATAGCCGGTAAAAAAAACGCATACACAGCTGACACCGCATTGTATATTCCAAACAGGACGCCAACCCAGTCACCTGCATCCTGGTAAGCTTTGCTGGAAGTATCATCAATGGCCAGCCCATATATATGATGTGCAATTGCAGGAGTTGAAAATACCCACATACCAAATAATCCAAACCATGAAAAGAATTGAACGTAACTCAGCTGACGCATGGTGAGGGGCATTTTTCTGAAATCTGTAAAAATGTCAAATAGTGAGGATGTTTCTTCAACTTCAACTTCGTCGCTGTCACTTGAAAAGGATTCCAGTTCTTCAGTAGTATATTCTTTTGTTGTAAAAACAGTTACAAGAATGCTAATAACAAGGACACCGGCACCCACAAAAAATGAAATAATCAGGTTGGGTGGCACAACCCCTTCAGCAGCTTCATTGAGTACCCCAAACCAATTTGTAAGTACATAGGGTAGCCACGATCCCAAAACAGCACCTAAACCAATGAGTACTGTCTGGATGCTAAAACCTAAGGTCCGCTGATCGGAAGGCAACATATCAGCAACCAGTGCACGAAACGGTTCCATGGCGATATTGAAAGAAGCATCCATAATCATAAGCATGCCGGCACCCACCCAAAGCGCTGGAAGAAATGCGGTGAACATATCTGCATTTGGCATAAATATCAATCCCAAAGATGCTAACACGGCCCCCGTAAGGAAATAAGGTCTCCGACGACCCAGCTTTGTCCAGGTTCTATCGCTGTAGTACCCAATGATGGGTTGTACAATCATTCCTGTTAATGGCGCTACCAGCCAGAACCATGACAATTCGTGAACATCCGCCCCGAAAATCTGCAGGATACGACTTGCATTGGCATTTTGAAGTGCAAATCCCATTTGAATACCAAGGAAACCGAAACTAAGGTTCCAGATTTGAAGGAAGGACAAACGTGGTTTCTGTTTAATGGTTGAATTGGAATATTCAGAATTATCCATGATGTAGATTTATTTGCGTAAGGTACCTGCACAGCCAGTATAACTGCGCCTAAATTAGTTTAATTTGTTCGAGAATTAATAAAAAGTTTAATGTTGGCAGTTGAAACATATTTTTGAATGGTTGAGATTGTGGTGGCGACACGGTGCATATGACAAAATAATAGCACCTGGTTCGTTCAATTTTAGCGTAAATGTTGTCCTAATTGCATAATATCTTCTACTATTGAACCCTGCAATTTTAAAAATATGATTTAATTATGCTGTAAGTATATTTATAAATACCCTGCATATATAAAATATATTATTAAATTTACAGTAATGATTGATCGTATTGGAATTGATGCGGTAAAAAGGTATCTGACAAAATACCCGGTGGTTGGTATTGTCGGACCCCGGCAGGTTGGTAAAACTACCCTGGCCAAGCAGTTAATGGATGATTCAACAATCTACCTTGATCTTGAATCAGATATTGATCAGGCAAAACTCACTGAACCTGGATTATTTCTCAGATCACAGAGAGATAAGCTGATTGTTCTTGACGAAATTCAGCAAATGCCCGAACTTTTTCCATTAATACGCTCGATAGTTGACGAGGATCGGAGACCGGGTCAATTTATTATTTTAGGTTCAGCATCTCCTGCTATTCTTCGTAAAAGTTCTGAATCCCTTGCAGGACGGGTAGCATATTTTGAATTGACTCCATTTTTAATCTCCGAACTTCAATCATCAAAAGAAGATTTATGGTTAAGGGGAGGTTATCCTTTAGCATACATGGAAGAAGATAACATGGAAAGTCTGGAGTGGCGAACTCAACTCATACGTACATATGTGGATCGGGATCTTCCAATATTAGGTTTAAATGCAAACAGAAGAACCATATTCAATTTTTTAAGGATGGTTGCGCACAATAATGGTAATCTGTGGAATGCATCAGCTTATGCGAAATCTTTAGGACTGACTTCTCCAACGGTTAAGAGATACCTGGATTTTTTAGAGGGAGCTTTCATTTTGGATGTTCTGGAACCATTTTATACCAACATCAAAAAAAGAATCACAAAATCACCGAAGGTGTATTTTAAAGATACCGGGATTTTACATGCAATATTGAAGATTTCTTCCAGGGATGAACTGGATGGTGTTTTGGCTGTAGGTGGTTCATGGGAAAATTTTGTATTCCAACAAATAAAAGGATATTTTGGAGAAGCGTACGAGTATTTCTTTTATCGGACACAAGACGGAACTGAATTGGATCTTGTGATGAGTGTCGGAGGAATACCCAAAATAGGTATTGAAATAAAATATTCATTGGCGCCCAAAGTTACAAAAGGGCTTAAATTGGCAATAGAAGACTTGAAAACAGAGAATAACTATATAATTACTCCTGGAGAATATAATTATCCAATTCATGAAAAAATCAGTGTAGTTGGAATAAAAGATTTCCTGGAAGCCGGCACCACTTTTTAGGGTCTCAATGATGAGGTTGATCTTTCAATTCTTTTGCAGACTTACTTCGTAGTGGTTGAAGTTTGATTCGAATACGGTATATATTGTCGGAAGTTTCAAAATCCTGTTCCAGGGTATATTCCTTGAACCCGCATTATGCAATAGAACTTCTATTACTAATGCAAACTACTGCAAATCAGTCGTTTCACTAAGTTTATCTTCTTAACCATAGCGGTGCTATGCTTTTCGAATATAAACTCCTGATTTATCCCAAGGGATGCCTATGGCATTGTAGTTTGCATTCTCATTACGAACCCTATTGCATAAAGCGGGTTGAACCTTGGCGGGTATAAATAAATTCAGTCTGCCACTCCTGATCGAAGCGCCATCCTAATCTAATTCTGAACCTGTTACTACCGGCAAACCGCTCCTCAACTTCATCACCGGCCAGATCGGCAAAAACCTCAAAATCTGTAAGGGCATATAATGTCTTTGGATCACGTATACTTCGAATGGATATGCCGGTATTCAAAGCGTGTATTGGTCCTGAAGGTCATTCGCTGTTGAAGGAAATTCAACCAGATACTCACCCCCTTTTACTGGATTCCCTGATAATTAGCTTGGTCTTTAGGATTTTTGTTTCAGATATGTAAGGATAATTTCCATCGGGATCTTTATGGTTCATTTGTTTCAGAAACAAACGAGCGGCCTCCTGGCCCATTTCAAAGCCTGGCTGGGAAACTGAAGAAAGGGGAGGATCGGTATAAAGGGACATCTGCCAATTGCTAAATCCGACAACAGCAACATCGTGGGGTATTTTTAGTGATTTTTCCTTGATTGCTTTCATTGCACCAATTGCTGCCACATCCTGGTGTGCAAATATTGCATCCGGTGGGCCCGGGAGTTCCAGCATGGCCTGTATTATTTTGTATCCCCCTTCAAATTCCCGTCGTTCAGGATCTGACTTCACTAATTCAGAATCAAACTGAATTCCATTTTCTTCCAGGACATCCTTATAGCCCTGGAGTCGGCACTTGCTTATTTCTAATCCCTGGGGGCCTGCCAGATGTGCAATACGTTTACATCCTACATCAACAAGGTGCTGTACTGCTTTCCTGGAACCTTCATAGTCGTCAACAATTACACGGTTTGTATCCAGGCCTTCAAATACCCTGTCAAAAAAAACCATCGGTATTCCCCGATTGTAAATATCAATCAGGTGATCAAATTGCCGGGTCTCCCTTGAACAAGATACAAGAAAACCATCAACCCTGCTTCTAAAAAGCGCTTTTGTATCTGATACTTCTTTTTCGTACGATTCGTCCGATTGGCATAGTATGATATTGTACCCAGCATTATAAGCTACATCTTCAATTCCGCTGATTACTGTGGAGAAAAAGTAGTGTATAATTCTTGGTATCAATACACCAATGGTATTTGTCTTGCTTTTGCGCAGGCTCTGAGCAATTATATTAGGAGTATACTGCAGTTCATCGGCAAGCGCAACAACCGCCTTTTTGGTTTTATTACTGATATCAGGGTGGTCTTTCAGTGCCCGTGAAACAGTAGAGGGCGAAATATTCAGTTCTCTCGCGAGATCTTTGATCGTGATTTCACTGCTTTTCATAGGTTCAAATGTAGTTGAGAAACTGAAAAAAAGCTCAAAAATAAGAGTAAATAATTCAATAAAAAAATATATTGTTTCTATGAAAAATACAATTATTTGATATTTTGAGGATTAGTTACCATAAATCGGCTACATATTGACATTGTTGGACATAATGATAATAATTTTAACTCTTTGTGAAATAATTAAAACGTTACCGCAATCGTTTGCGATAAAAAAAGCGCAAAACAGTTGCTGAAAATAAACTATTAATGTCTAACTTGTGTTTCGAAAAATAAATAATTCTAAGTTGATAATTAGTCAAGCTTCTAATTTACAAGGTGTTGCATCATTGATAAATTGTAATATTTGCAATTATTGTAGTGATTGCAAACTTTGATGAAAACACGTTTTATTCTTTGAATTATTATAAAACAGAATACACTAGTATTGAATATATTATTAATTTAATTTTAAACCTTTACCAAACTACAAGTAATTTATGAAAAAGCTTTATCAACAACTTTCTAAGGTATTGTTGATTTTGACAGCACTAACCTGGTCTTTTCAGGTAAGCGCACAGGATCAAACAGTATCCGGAAAGGTTACCTCCGATGACGACGGAGAGGGTTTGCCAGGTGTAAATATCCTGATTAAAGGAACCTCTACAGGTTCGGTTACTGATTTTGATGGTAGCTATACCCTAACAGTATCAGGTTCTGATGCTGTTCTTGTATTTTCTTTCATCGGATATGTAAGTCAGGAAGTGACGGTAGGATCACAATCAGTTATTGATGTAGTCCTTACCGCTGATGTTACTACACTCAGCGAAATCGTGGTTACCGGTTATGGTACCCAGGAGAAGAAAGAGATTACAAGTGCCGTTACCAGTGTTAAAGAAGAAGATTTTAACGTAGGTATGGTGAATAACCCGGCACAACTTATTCAAGGTAAGGTTGCTGGATTAACTATAACCAAACCCGGTGGAGACCCCAATGATGAATACACAGTTCGTCTGAGAGGGGTTTCAACTGTAGGTGCTAACCAGGAACCACTTGTTGTTATTGATGGAATGATAGGCGCCTCGCTGGGTTCGGTAGATCCAGCGGACATTGCCTCAATTGACGTATTGAAGGATGGATCGGCAGCAGCTATCTACGGTACCAGGGGATCAAGTGGTGTAATAATTGTTACTACCAAAACAGGTAAAGTCGGGCAATCTAAGGTTAACTACAATGGTTCTGTTTCTTTTGATAACGTAGACCGTACCATGGATTTCATGACAGCCTCAGAATACAAATCGCAACCTTTGGCTGTTGATTTGGGATCAGATGTTGATTGGCTCGACCAGGTAACACAAACAGGTGTATCTCTGATACACAACCTGTCTATGGCGGGTGGCACTGCAGCTACTTCTTACAGGGCGTCTGTCAACTACAGGGACATTGAGGGGATGGCCATTAATACGGGTTTTCAGCAGATTAACGGACGACTGAACCTGACACAAAAGGCGTTGAATGATCGGGCAAGTTTCACTTTGAATTTGGCCCATACCAACAAGGATGCCCAGTTTGGATTTAAAGATGCCTTCAGGTATGCTGTTTTATCAAACCCTACATTACCTGTACGATTTGATGGTACTGCGGGCTTAACAGATGTCGGTGGATATGCAGAAAGGGATATTTTTGATTACTGGAACCCTGTATCTATTGCAGAGCAAAACCTGAACGATGGGAATGATGTCAGAACTACCGGTCAGTTACGTTTTGAATATGATTTCATGGATGTGGTTGAAGGTCTGAGATTATCTCTTGCCTACTCACAGCAGAATGAGACCGATATCAGAGGCCAGTTCTTTCCTTCTACCGCCAAATTTGGTGATGGAAGCGCGAACAGTGCAAATGCATCACGAAGGACCGACAGGCGAACTTTCCAACTATTTGAAACCACAGTGGATTGGATTGGATCGATAGGAGGTACGGATCTTACCATATTAGGTGGATATTCTTACCAGGACTTCTTTAACGAAGGATTTGGAATGGCAGGTGGTCAATTTCTGACAGACGCGTTTACTTATAATAACATGAGTGCATCCCAGGATTTTGATAATGGCCTTGGTAATGTTTGGAGTTACGCAAATTCTCACACGTTAGTCGCCTTTTTTGGAAGGATCAATTTAAACGCAAATAATACTTACTTTTTCTCTATAAGTGCTCGTCAGGAAGGATCTTCCAGATTTGGAGAAAACAACAAATGGGGACTTTTCCCGGCTGTAAGTGGGGGTGTTGATATCACCCAGCTTGCAAGTATTGGCGGACTCGCGAATTTAAAAGTCAGGGCAAGTTGGGGACGTACCGGTGCAATACCCGGTGAATCTTATATTTCACTTCAAAGATTTGGACCCCAGGGTAATTTCTTCTTTGATGGATCCTATGTACCTAGTTACGGGCCCGTAAGTAATGCAAATGCTGATCTGGCCTGGGAAACAAAGGATGAATTTGATATAGGGTTAGATTTTGTTACTACCAATGGGAAGTGGAGTGGTACTCTTGATTACTATGTACGTTCAATCAAAGATATGATCCTGCCGGTACCTGTTCCTGTTCCACCAAACTTATTTCAGAGGACTGATGTTAATATAGGTGAATTGAAAAGTTCTGGATTTGAATTTGCAGTTAATTGGAATGCTGTTCAAAATACAAGTTTGACATATACCACAGGACTTAACTTTTCTACTTTCAATACAACCATTGAAAGTTTAACTTCCGGTGATCTTTCCTTCGGTGAAGGAGGGGTTCTATACCGTGCAAACATGGGATCTCCCGGACAGAATGATACGGAACTGGTTAGAGTAAAAGAAGGAGAACCATTGGGCGACCTTTGGGGACCTGTATGGGATGGTACTACCGTTGATGCAGATGGTGTACCTGTGTTCAACGACATAAATGGTGACGGATCAGTTTGTAACTGTGACGACGACAGGCAGGTGATAGGTAACGGACTACCTGATTTTTCAATTGGCTGGAACAACTCCTTCACATTTGGTGGAGGCTGGGATGCCAACGTGTTTTTCAGGGGCTCTTTCGGACATGACCTTTTGAACAGCTATAGGGGATTCTACGAAAACCTTGAATCAACTACAGTAGGTAACTGGAACATGGTAAATACGAGTGCTTTTAACCCAGCAGTTAAAAAGGCAGTTGTAAACAGTGTTCATGTTGAGGATGCAAGTTTCTTCAAGTTAGATAACATGTCGATTGGTTATAACTTCAATATGTCGAACAGCGATGCATTCAGTAATATCAGGATGTATGTAGCCGGTCAGAATTTGTTTACTATAACAAATTACACAGGGATCGATCCTGAAGTACGATACGTTGATACAGGAGAAAACTTTGGTGATCCGGATGATGCATTGTCTCCGGGAATTGAAAGAAGAAATACTTATTTCACATCCAAGACCTACACAATAGGTATAAGCCTTGGGTTCTAAATAGATATAACTTAGAAATAATAAAAAAACTAAAAATGAAAAACTTAATCAAGAAATTTTCAGTACTTATGTTGGGGCTGATATTCGTTGTCCCTGCATGTACGGATTTGGATGAAGAGTTGTTCAGTGAGGTTACTGCTGACAACTTTTTCCAGACCGAAGAGGAGTTCATAGCCGCCTTAGGGTCGGCATACTCTTCACTAAGCGCCCTGGGGGGACACGCGAATGTGTGGTCCTGTAATGAGTTGGCCAGTGATGAACTGGTCGTAACCACTAAAGGCGGTGACTGGTTTGACGGTGGTGTGTTGATTGAAATTCACCGGCACCAGTTTACACCCGATAATGGATTTTTCAACAACGCGTGGAACACTCTTTATGGAGGTATCAGTACCACGAACCGTTTGATATTCCAATTTGAACAATTGCGGGATGCAGGTAACGCAGATGCTGAAGCCTTCATTGCAGAATTGAGGGCCGTAAGGGCGTTGTGGTATTACTGGGCACTTGATGCTTTTGGTAATGTACCATTGTCCATTGATTTTACTGATGAAAGTCCTCCTGCAAATAATGGAGATTTCAATGCAGGCATGAAAGAGGTTTACGACTTTATTGAAGGTGAATTGAATGATATCATTGACGATTTGGATCCTAATGTAGGTGGCGGCGCGTACGGTCGAATGAACCAGGCGGCTGCTTATGCATTAAGGTCAAAACTGTACCTGAATGCCGAAAGATTTACAGGCAATGAACAATGGGCAAAAGCCGCTGCTGATGCTGACAAGGTTATGACTTTTGGCTTCTCGCTGGAGACCAAGTATAGCGATAACTTCATCATCAACAATGATAATTCTCCCGAGAGTATCTTTGTAATCCCTTATGACAAGGTATTTGCAGGTGGTTTTATTTGGGCGCCTATGACTTTGCACTATGCAAGCCAGGGTACCTTTAAATTCACTTTCCAGCCATGGAACGGTTATGCGGTTGTGGAAGAGTTCTACAACTCCTATACAGATCCTGTTAGTAACCCGGGACCCCAGGGACCGGTTTGGACAGGACTTGCACCTTTTACACCTCCTAATGGTATTGATGACAAAACACCCAATGGTATGGGTACACTTGATTCACGGCTTTCTAACTTCCTT
>CAZONK010000135.1:0-9342 GCA_964581095.1 uncultured Roseivirgaceae bacterium | reverse complement strand
GATTAAAAGGATGTCTATGAAAAATGCGATGATGCGGTCGCCTACACTTGCTGCCTCGTACGCAATCCTTACATTTTGAGCCGTCTGTACATTAATTCGTTGCATGTACGGTTATTTTGCTTTACTTTCAAATTTTACAGAAATACTAAACTAACCAAGACAATGAACATTAAACAAATTTTAGGGTATTCGCTGGTGATTGCGTTTTTACTGAATTCCATTGGGTGTGGAAATTCTGAAAATTATTCAGACGATCAGGATACCACCACACTTTCAGAATCTGAGCGCCTGACACTTGCAGATAACCTCGCCCATAAGTTCATTATCACGGATGGACATATTGATTTGCCTTATCGGATGAGGGAGGCTGGCGATTGGATAGACGTTTCCCAAAAGACTGGGGAAGGTGATTTTGATTATCCAAGAGCTATTGATGGAGGCCTGGACGCCCCCTTTATGTCAATTTATATCCCCGCTGAATACCAAATATCTGGGGGGGCTAAGGAACTGGCAGACACGCTAATTGATATGGTTGAGGAAATTACGGAAAGGTATCCTGATAAATTTGCACTTGCAGGATCAGTGCAGGAAGTGAAAGTGAATTTTGAGAAGGGATTGATTTCATTGCCTATGGGAATTGAAAATGGTGCTCCCATTGAGGACAACCTGGATAATGTAAAGTATTTTTACGAGCGGGGAATTCGATATATAACACTTACACATTCAAAGGACAACCTGATCTGCGATTCCAGTTATGATACAACCCGTACCTGGAAAGGGTTGAGCGAGTTTGGGAGACTTGTGGTGGCTGAAATGAATATAACAGGTATAATGGTGGACATATCACATGTTACAGACGATACTTTTTACCAGGTGCTGGAGATTACAAAAGCACCGGTAATTGCTTCCCACTCCTCTCTTCGTCACTTTACACCCGGATTTGAGCGCAATATGAGTGATGACATGATAAAGAAGCTTGGAGAAAATGGAGGGATCATTCAAATTAATTTTGCTTCAAGTTTTCTTGACGGGAAAATCGCTGATGAAAATAATGAGAATGCATCCAAACTGCAGGAGCTGCTCCAAGAGCAGGGATTAAATCCCGATGATCCGGAAGCAAGTGAAATCATTAAGAAATTTAAGGGGGAATATCCCACAATTTATGCTAACATAACGGCTGTGGCAGATCATATCGACAGGGTAGTTGAAATTGCCGGAATAGATCATGTTGGGCTTGGTTCTGATTTCGATGGTGTAGGAGATTCATTGCCCCACGGTTTAAAGAGTGTCAGTGGCTACCCCAATCTTATTTCCGAACTCCTGAAAAGAGGCTATTCGGAAGAAGACATTCAAAAAATTTGTTCCGGTAATGTTTTTCGTGTTTGGAGTAAAGTCGCTGAGATTGCCCTCGATTTACAAAAAGGTTAAAAATTTATGAGGGCGGCGGCATTTATTAAGCAAAACCATGAAAAGTGGGAGGAGTTTGAAGAAATTCTCGCTAACCCGAACCCTGATCCTGATAAACTGGCAGATTTATTTATCCGAATTACCGATGACCTTGCTTTCGCGCAAACGCAGTACCCAAATAGTAAAACAACATATTACCTGAATGGGATTGCGTCCCGTGTACACCAGGATGTGTATAAAACAAAAAAGGAGAAGAAAGGCCGTTTTAGTCTCTTTTGGAAAACTGAACTTCCCCTGGTTATTAAAGAATGTCAGCCTCCATTGTTTTACAGTTTTGTTATATTCCTGACTGCCTGTATAATTGGAGCTATTTCGGCTGCCAATGATGACACTTTTGTACGCCTTATTATGGGAGACAGTTATGTAAACATGACACTTGAAAATATAAGCAATGATGATCCCATGGCTGTTTACAAACAAATGGGCGAATCAGAAATGTTTTTAATGATTACACTCAATAATATCAGGGTTTCATTTATGGTATTTGTTGTTGGTATATTCGCCCCAATCGGAGCTCCATACCTTCTTTTTCAAAACGGGATTATGCTGGGCTCTTTTCAGTACTTTTTTTACCAGGAGGGATTGTTTTTAACATCTTTCTTAACGATCTGGATTCATGGCACATTGGAAATTTCGGCGATAGTGATTGCAGGTGGGGCCGGAATGGTAATGGGTAACAGTATTTTATTCCCGGGGACATTTACCAGGCTTGAATCTTTTAAAAAGGGAACAATGAAGGGAATGAAGCTAATCGTGGGTTTGATCCCTATATTTATCGCTGCAGGATTTTTGGAGGGATTTGTTACAAGGCACACTGAATTTCCAGTCGTCATCAAAGTGTTGATTATCGCAATATCAGCATCATTTATTTTATTTTATTTTATAATTTATCCAAACATAATTTACAAGCGTAAAAGTGGATCGAAAAATAGAAATTAAGAAAGAAAGGGACTTTGGGCAGAAATTCAATGTAACTATTGAATTTATACGTCAGGAGTTTAAACCGATTATGAAAGGGATCATTTATATCTCAGGACCTTTCATTGTATTGGCGAGTCTGATGGGGGCATATTACCAACGGAATAGTATTTCATTACTGAGTTTTTCGATTGAAAACCCGGATTTATTAACAGATGATTTCTGGATTTCAGCTGTAGCATTGATTTTATTTTCAATATTGGCCTACATTTTCATTTTTGCTGTTGTAAATGAATATGTAAAACGGTATCAGGATTCTCAGAAATCCCTGGAAATTAATGCATTGTGGGAGGGCGTGAAATCGGCTTTGCCCGGATACTTCATGTCAACACTGGGATACTCCGGATTACTATTTTTTGCATCACTGATAGCAGGGTTTGTTTTTGCAGGCTTTTTTGCTATCAATATTTTTATAATCAATATGTTCCTGGTTATGGGTTTGTTTATCGGGGTATTCTTTTCATTCGTATTGCTGTACCTGACTTTTGTAACATACAATACGGAACACGCTGGATTATTTGGATCAATCAGACGTACACTCAGTCTGTTGAAAGGGGATTGGTGGAGTTCGTTGGGGTTATTTATCGTTTCATGGTTAATGGTCTCCATTGTCAGCATGGTGTTTAGTATTCCAAATCTCATTTTAACTTCAGTGGGAGTATGGCACTCGATACAGGATGAGGAGGCAATCGTGTTGAATTTTAGTGAAGAGCTCCTCTATGCATTTACATCGTTCGTGTCTTCCGCCGGCAGTTTTTTTATGAGTATTATTATTATGCTCATTATGATTTTTCAGTATTACAATCTTGTTGAGAAAAGTGATGCGTCGGGTTTACTTGAACGGATACAATCAATGGGCAAAGGCCCGCGGGAAGACGAAGATGAGGACTATTAATTTCATCTTTCTTGCAAGTTTTCTGGCGTTCGGCACTTTTGCTAATGCGCAGAAAATAGAAGCAGGTTTAAAGCCTCAATCTGAAATCCAAAGAAAAGCGGAACATCGAAAATTCGATGCGCCTGATTTGAAAGATTTTCGTTCAGAAGCAGAATTTCGATATGAATCAGATCATTCAAAAAAAACAAACCTTCTAAGTCGGATATGGAACTGGTTGGTCAATTTCATAAATCAATTGTTTTATTTGGGAGGAAGGTCATCTCTTGGGAAAATTGTTTTTTACGGAATAATGATTGCTGCCATTGTATATACGATATTGAAAATTGTAAAAGCTAACCCTGTTGATATACTTGTAAAATCCAGGTCCAGGGTAAATTACCATATAGATATTGAAGATATACACTCCATTTCTTTTGAGGAACAGATTGCTGACGCACTAGAAGAAAAAAACTATAAACTTGCTGTTCGGCTTTATTATTTATTTGCCTTAAAGAATCTTACCGATCGGGGAATAATAATCTGGAAGCCTGGGAAGTCCAACAATGAATACATTTATGAAATAGGGAAAAACCAACAAAGGGGGAGCTTTATAGATTTAAGCAGGTTGTTTGAATATGCCTGGTATGGTGGGTTTGAGATAGACAAAACGGCGTTTGAAAAATCCAAATCATATTTTAAAATCCTTTACGAAGCGGTATGAAAGGACCTATAAAATATATCGCAGTTGGTGGTGTACTATTTGTAATGCTTCTTTCAATGGAGCTGTTTTTTCCCAAACCGGTTTCCTGGCTGACGACACTTTCGAGTAATGATAAAATTCCCTATGGTACTTATGTATTAAAAGAGTCACTGCCTGATTTATTTGAAAATACTGAAATGTCAAGATTGTCGTTTTATGAGATGCCGGACTCACTTCAATCAAGTTTTTTGTTGTTATCAGTGGGTTTCGACCCGGGGAAGGTAGAATACTCTTCCATCATGAAGAAAATACAGGAAGGCAATTCTGTATTGATTGCTTCAGAAAATTTTGGGAATTTTTTCCTGGACACACTGGAGATATCTATTGATGAAGTTGCTCTTGAAACATATAAGGAAACAGGCAATCCAATCGAGGATGATAGTTTGCGACTGGATTTAATCTTTGATGAGAAAGTTGAGAAGTTCTGGTACAAAGCCAAAGATGTTTCAAAGGGATTCAAGCAAGGATTATCAGGAAATTGGGAAGTTCTCGTTTTGAATGCAGGGAAAAACCCAATTGTGATTTCAAAACACTACGGAAAGGGTAAATTGGTGCTTTGCAGTGCGCCTAAAATATTTACAAATTATTACTTACTCAAAAGTAACAATCATCTGATTGCATCCGCAACCCTATCATTGTTACCGTTTGGACCGCTGCATTGGTCGGAGTTTTATTCGAGGGGTCGTGGTGAGCCACTAACGCCATTAAGGTATGTGCTGGCAACGCCACCATTGAAATGGGCTTACTATTGCACTATTTTGGGTTTATTGATGGTGGTTATTTTTGAGGCCAGGCGTAAACAGCGGCCCATCCCCGTTTTGACTTCCCCAAAAAATGAATCATTGAATTTCGTGAAGACAGTTGGGAATCTATATTTTGAAAAAAGTGATCACAAAAACATTGCACAAAAAAGAATTAATTACATTCTTGAATATATTCGAAACGTGTATCATATACCCACGAATAACATTGATGATAAGTTCTTTCACATCCTCAGCCATAAATCAGGTAAACCACTAATAAATGTTGAGGGGTTATTTACAATGATATCTATTTTGCAGGATAAACATAAAATTGATGAGGAGGAGTTGATGGTATTGAATAAAAAAATCGAAGCTTTTCTGGAATAACAGTATTGATAATGGAAAACGAAAATATATTTGAAAACCGCGTGGATCTGTCCGAGTTACAGGGACGTATAGGACTCCTGAAAAAGGAAATTGGAAAGATAATTGTTGGGCAGGAAAAGGCTGTGGATTTAATAATTACTGCTGTTCTTGCCAATGGACATGTATTGGTTGAAGGTGTACCCGGGGTGGCTAAAACATTGCTAACCAAATTAATAGCTAAGTCCATTGAGGCTGATTTTTCAAGAATTCAGTTTACTCCGGACCTTATGCCGTCTGATATCCTGGGAACTTCCATTTTCAATATGAAATCTTCAGCATTTGAATTCAACCAGGGGCCCATATTCTCACAGATTGTTCTCATAGACGAGATCAACCGTGCACCTGCTAAAACTCAGGCAGCGTTGTTTGAGGTGATGGAGGAACGACAGGTAACTATTGACGGAAATTGCTACAAAATGGAGGAGCCTTTCATGGTATTAGCTACCCAGAATCCCATAGAACAGGAGGGCACCTACAGGCTTCCCGAAGCTCAACTCGATCGGTTTTTATTCAAAGTTGATATGGGATATCCATCACTTGAAGAAGAAATTGAGATTTTGAGTGGACACCATGAAAGAAGGACCACGAATCCTTTGAAGGATGTTTTAAGGGTATTGAAAAAAGAAGAAATTATCGATTATCGCAAGAAAGTACTTGAAGTGCATGTAGAAAAACCACTTATGGAATACATAGCAAGGATAATAAAGGAAACACGTGAAAATAAAGCGATTTACCTTGGTGGGTCTCCGCGTGCATCTGTAAACCTCCTTAGCGCATCAAAAGCTTTCAGTGCCCTGAAGGGGCGGGATTTCGTAACACCTGATGATATCATCTTTGTAGCACAACCGGTTTTGCGACATCGCATTTTACTGACTCCTGAAAAAGAAATGGAGGGCGGGACCCCCGACGAAGTAATACATGATATCCTTGACAAAGTGGAGGTGCCAAGATAAATGTAATGAAAAACCTGTTTCTAAAAAGACGGTTTTTTGTAGTAATCACAATCATTATTGGATTGTTGCTGGCAGGTTATGGTTATTTCCAGCTATTTCTGGTCGGCAGGATTTTACTTTTTGTTTTCCTCGGCCTGGTTTTCATTGATATCTTATTTTTATTCAGGATTCGTAAGCCCGTTTACGCCGTTCGTTTTACGCCGGACAAACTTTCAAACGGTGATGAGAACGAAATAAGAATTTTTGTAGAAAATAGCTACCCTTTCACGATTGAATTCAATGTCATCGACGAAATCCCCACTCAGTTTCAACGAAGGGATTTAAAATTTAATTTATTAGTAAAGTCTGGGGAGAACGGGATTATCCATTATAATTTGAGACCGGTAAAACGTGGAGAGTATCATTTCGGATCGGTACATGTTTTTGCAAATTCAGTCATCAGATTAGTTTCCCGGAGAATGAGTTTCTCTTACAATAAGATGGTACCTGTGTATCCATCCTACCTCCAATTACATAAATATGAAATTATGGCAATCTCGCAACGACTATCCGAGATTGGTATTAAGAAGGTCCGCAGGTTAGGGCACAATATGGAGTTTGAACAGATAAAAGAGTATGTGGCGGGTGATGATTTTCGCACTATCAACTGGAAGGCTACTGCACGCAAAGCCGAATTCATGGTTAATACATACCAGGATGAACGCTCACAACAAGTTTATTGCCTGATCGACAAAGGCCGGTCAATGCAGATGCCTTTTGATGACATGACATTGTTGGATTACAGTATAAATGCCACCCTTATCCTATCCAATATTGCAATAAAAAAGGATGACAAGGCTGGCGTCATTACATTTCAACACAAAATCGGAAATATTTTACCTGCAAGTAAACGAAATCATCAGCTATCGCTCATACAGGAAATGCTCTTCAATCAAAAAACAGCATATAAAGAGTCTGATTTCTCCAGGTTGTATGCTTTTGTCAGGACGAAAGTAACGCATCGTAGTTTGTTACTTTTATTTACAAACTTTGAGACGTTATCAGGAATGGAAAGACAGTTGTCTTACTTGCGTAAATTGGCGCGTTCACATGTGCTCGTTGTTATTTTCTTTGAAAATACACCCTTATTTGAACTAGCTGGGTTACCGGCAAAAGATTTGCGTGAGGTATATCATAAGGCGATTGCTGAAAAACATATTCTGGAGAAGAAAATGATTAGTAAAACGCTGAATAATTATGGAATTTATACAATTTTGACATCCCCCGGAAAGCTTAATGTTGATACGATCAACAAGTATTTAGAGTTTAAGGCCCGGGGAATAATTTGACCTAACAAACATTTAATATGAAAAAGATACTATACCTAACATTATTGTCCTGTTTTCTAATATTTGGATTGGCGAGATCTGATAATTACCCACGCGATTGGAATGTGGATGTTGTTCATTACACTTTTAACCTTACCCTGTCCGATGCTTCTAATCGTATCGAAGGGCAAGCTATTATTACTGTCAGGTTTTATGAAACAACCGGTCGGGTACGGTTTGATTTGATAGGCGTTAATAACGAAGGGAAAGGAATGAATGTTTCCAGGGTTTTGATGAATGGGAATGAGGTAGGTTATAAACATAACAACAACAAACTTGTTGTTACTCCGGACATTTCCTTTTCAAAGGGTAGTGAGGTGGAAATTGAAGTCTTTTATAGTGGTATTCCTGTTAGCGGACTAATTATTGGTGAAAACAAATATGGTGACCGTAGTTTTTTTGGTGACAACTGGCCTGACAGGGCAAGGAACTGGCTGCCATCGGTGGACCATCTTTCGGATAAAGCCAGTGTGGATTTCGTTGTAACTGCACCTGAGCATTACAAGGTGATAGGTAATGGTATAAAAGTGGAGGAGTCGAACCTTTCAGATGGGTTAAAGCTTACACATTGGAAGGAGGTTGTTGATATCAGCACAAAAGTGATGGTAATTGGTGCCGCAAGGTTTGCCACATCGCTGAGTGGAATGGCAGGTGATATTCGGGTAGAAGCCTGGGTGTATCCTCAAAACAGGGAAGAAGGGTTTCATGATTACGCACCTGCGGTAGAAATCCTAAGTTTTTTTGATTCGCTTATAGGCCCATATTCATACAAAAAACTAGCAAATGTGCAATCAAAGACAACCTATGGAGGTATGGAAAATGCTTCAAATATATTCTATTACGAAAATTCAGTAACAGGAAAGGGTGGTGTTGATGAACTTATTGCACATGAAGTTGCACATCAGTGGTTCGGGAATTCTGCTACGGAAAAGGATTGGCATCATGTATGGTTAAGTGAAGGTTTTGCCACATATTTGACCAAACTATACATTGAACGTTTTAAGGGAACAGAAGCAATTAGGAATTCACTCAAGAAAGACAGGGAAACAGTTATAAATTATTATAATAAAAACCCGGCACCAATTGTGGATACAAAGATTGAAAACCTTATGAAACTGCTGAATTCTAATTCCTACCAGAAAGGAGGATGGGTACTTCATATGCTTCGGCGTAAACTTGGTGATGAGGTTTTTTATAAAGGGATCCGGGCATATTATTTAAAATATCAGAACAGCAATGCGCTTACCAAAGACCTTGTTAATGAAATGGAAGTGGCAAGTGGTAAGCAGCTGGATGACTTTTTCAATCAGTGGGTGTTTACTGCCGGCCAACCAGACCTGGACGTAGAATGGAGCTATAATAAAAAGGGTAAATCAGTTGACATATCAATAGAGCAGTTACAGGATTCATTGTTTGAATTTTCAATTGATATAGAAATTAATGGAAAGATCAGCACAAAGTTAATCCATGCCAAAAAAGAAAACATAAGCATTGAGGTTTCATCAGAACCAAAAACAATTGAGCTGGATCCTGAAACATGGCTTTTATATACTGCAACTGTTGAGAAACGATAAAGAATTATTATGCACTAACGGACGCTCCAGGGGTGTGAATTATTAAAACAGAATAGAATTAACCATTTAGGTATTATTAATGAACAAAGTTTGATACCATGTTGCAATGTCCCCCGCTGGCCTGTCCGTACAACTTTGGCAGGCGGGCGGGGGAATAGCGTGGAATTGTGCGTGGGAAGGGGGTGGTATTTGTTTTCATA
>CAZONK010000134.1:0-9358 GCA_964581095.1 uncultured Roseivirgaceae bacterium | reverse complement strand
ACTGATAGGTTGCTTCGAAGAAATGCTTGCTGCTGAAAACCCTTCCCTGGAAATCAAAAAACCGCCGATCCAACTCACTTTCTTCACGAAGGCCAACATTAAACGCAACATCAATGGCGAAAAATTTATACGCGATTCCAAATCCAAGATTTACCTGCCTGTCAGGCCTGTACCTGATTGTTGAATTTTGAGTACGGTCATTTACGCCAAAAAAAGTAAATTTTGTTACACCTAATGTTTTCAAAGCAATTTGATTTGAAAAGTTTGATATATAAGCAGTATCATGGTTTTTGTAAAGGAAGTCATTGATAAAGGCCTCAGTTTTTATAATAATACTATCGGCCTGTGTAATCTGTGCAGACAGCGGGCAGTGGAATACCAGGGAAATCCCCAAAATGAGAAATACTTCTAATAATCTTCCGACGATACTTTTGTTTACCATAGATCACACCAAAGATATTTTAATCTTTCAATTATTGAGAGAATGTGATCATTTTTTAAAGGGAGTAAATAGAACAGCTAAACCGTATGTTAATCTTGGTTAGTTTGTATTTAATACAGGTTTTGCATAATCAATGGATTTCTTTTCTATCACACTTCCCAATGACATGGCAATGATGAAACCCCAGATAAAATTTGATGACCCGGTTTCAAGCAGGTGGGCCATTCTAACCATATCGGACATGATAGGATTGGGAAGCAAAAGCTGGCTGCTTCCCAGGATAGAAAGCAAAAGCCCAAGGATAATTCCTTTATGTACGATCGAACCATTCGTCATTTTTAATACAAGAAGTCCAATGAGAACCCACAGGAATCCTCTGAGGAATTGGAAATAGTAGAGGCCTGAAGCAATATTCTCTTCCATTATTGATATGAAAGGGGCCATCTCGGTAGTTCCAGAATAAAATAGCCGTACCTCAGCAAATTGCCATGCAATCAGGTAGCCGGCCATAAAATAAACAACCGGCCAGATTACTACCGAAAGTACCAGTATTCTTATAAGTAAAGGCTTTAGTTCTCCTTTTTCTGATGGTGTTTCTGTTTCTTTAGAACGTTTAAAGTTCCCGGTTACCCATGTAGCAGCAATCGAAAATATAAAAATTGAAATGGCTCCTCCACTAACAATAGCGTAGATACCATTGATGGGCATCTCCAGGCTATCATTGAACCACAGGGTTTCAATTTGTGACATAAAGTACTGAATTCCGAAAGTAACCAGGAAAATAGCCCCAACCAGCTTCCAACCTCTAAATATTGAGTTATTTATAAAATACAGTAATACCCATGTATTCAAACCACAAGTGATAAGTAACATGAGTTCTGCATTGCTGTTTGATTCAACATTCATATCCATGAGACTACTGGGAAAAATCATATTACCAATAAATATTCCGGATATCCAGGTGATCATCATCAGGATACTTAACCCCAACCAAACGAGAATTTTCTTTGTGTTCTTATTCATATCTATAATTTATATAGATGCATATACATCTATTATAATAAAATGTTATTTTGAATTATTCATTATCTTCTTCACTATTTTCAGACCCATGGCAAGTTCTTCATCTGAAAAGCCTTTCAGTGATTGCATGTACACGGATCCTGATGATGCAATCATCTGCTTTTGAAGCGCTTTTCCTTTTTTAGTCAGATAGATCAGTTTATTTCTTTTGTCAACCTGGTCGGGAACCTTTACAATAAGATCTTTGTTTATCATATTCTCCACGATTCGTGCAATTGTAGTCTTATCCCGGTTTAGTGTAACGGCAATGTCCTGCTGCCTTATTCCTTCCTTATACCAGAGTACGACCAATATACCAAACTGTTCAACGGTTACATCAAAACTACGGTCTGAGAATACTTTTGTAACTTTTTTGTGGACCAGTCGTGAGGTTTCTCCTATCAGGTAGATAATATTGTCGTCTAGTGATTTTGGGTCTTTCATTATAGTTGTATATACATCTAATAATACGAAATAAATATGGATTCGTTGCGAATTCATTGAATAAATCAAAAAGTTTTTAATTCCTATAGCCGTATGAATTAATCTTTAACGATTGTTACCGGAAAATCCTGACCTTTTGAAAAGGTGTAGGGATATTGTACCTGCCCTTTAAACTTCTGTGAATACTCGGGAACCTGGTTTTCAATATAACTTTTTAATTCATAAATCGATACGGTACCATCCTTTGGGGCACCGTCAGCTTTTCCCTGTAGGGCTTCAAGTAATACATAAGTAAATACCCCATGGCCAATTTCGGCATATTCAGTAGCAAATTGTTCACTTCCGGCAGCTGACAATACATGAATGCCGGCACTTCGCGAAAGCTGCGCCATTGCTTTTTCCTCTTTAGCCCCACGCTGTGCCAGCAGCTCAACGGAACCGCCCGATTGACAGGCGTCAATGATCAATAATTGTTTCAGTGCTGCGATTTTCATTAATTTTTGCTGGAGATAGGTGGCCGAAATACCATCTTTTTTGAGTTTTTCCCCGCTATAAAGCCGCGTATTTTCTGTGGGAACAAAGTAAAATTCATTGTCAACCATCGTGCCATGACCCGCATAGTACAGATAAAACACATCATTTGTTTTTATCTTTTGGGAGAGGATATCCAGAACTCCCAGGATATTGGATTTGGTAGCATCTTTGTTAAAGATTTTATGTACTTCAATTCTGCTGAAAAGTGATTGGCTTGTTGATTCGATCAAGGATGTAAATGCAGAAGCATCACTCCACGCGTAGTTCAGGTTCAATGCAGGATTTTTATACTCGTTTATACCAATCGCCAGCACATAGCATACCGATTCATCATCTTCAGATTCATAACTAACCAGTACCTCCGATGAACGGGACTCAATATTTTCATTGTTGTTGGCGCTAACATTTATGGTGTTTAATCCAGGTACTAATTGCACTTTGAATTTTTGATAAATATATTTCCCTTTTGCCAATTTGGAATAAACTGCTTCTTCCTTTTTTTCAACAACTTTGCCATTGTGTACAAGGGAAATGGATTGAACGCCTCCACCTTCATTCTTGATCTTTGCAAGTACTTCCAAACCGGATCTACTGACCACATCTCCTTGTTTGGGTGTCGTAATTTCTACTTCCGGAGGAGGGAATTGATTGAGTTTTTGCAGCAGTCCTTGTTTTTGACCCGGTTTAACCCCTGTTTCAAATGTTTTTTTTATTTCATCAGGATTATAATACTTATCGAAAAATCGATCGAGTGTAAAACTTTCCAGGCCTTTTACAAAAAATACCTGCTTTTGAGCATCTCCTGTTCCGTTAAAATACCCCTGGGATGTTGTGACCAGCCAGTCTTTACTGCCAATGCTAAAATGTGTAAGCACATCTTGTCCTGATTCGATATCCCATATTTTAGTGATACCATCCGTGGTTGAAGAGATCAGGTATTTACCATCCGGTGAAAATGCCACCGATGAAACAATACTTTTATGTCCGCTGAACCTTTTTAAAATATTTCCAGTAGTAACATCCCATAATATGACCACACGATCAGTACCTCCGCTTGCCATTTTCGTTCCTGAATTGTTAACTGCAACAGCATGTACTGGTTCTGTATGACCCGTAAACTTTCGTACCTGCATACCGCTTGTAAGATCCCACAATCGCAAAGACATATCCCAACCCGTTGAGACCATTTGATAACCATTGCCAAGAAATTCAAAGTCAACAGTGGTTTTGGTATGACCGATAAACTCCTTGAACTCCCGCCCGGTATCAATCTCAATCATTTTTAAGGATCCATGGGTATAGGCTACTATAATGTAAAGGTCATTGGGAGAAAATTTAACGGCATAACCTACTTCAATTGTCTTCGGATCTTTTGAAAGTCTAATACTTTGCAGGAGGTCTCCATTTGTTCGGTTCCATATTTTAACGGTGCCATCGTAGCTGCTGGTAAGGACTTTGGTCTGATCATGGCTGAAATCAACATGAAAAATGAAACTTCTATGACCTGAGAATGTTCTGATTTCCTTTCCCGATTCAACATTCCATAGTTTTGCCGTTTCGTCAGCACTTCCTGTAAGCAAATATTTGCCATCAGGGGATAATCTAAATGTGATGACCCCTTTGGTGTGACCAAAATATGTTTGGATTATTTTTCCTGTTGCCAGTTCCCATTTGCGGGCTTCAAATCCCACTTTTGCCCGGAATCCATATTTGCCATCCGGTGAAATTTGTATTTCGTTTTTCAATGCAACCAACCCCCAGACAAAGCTGGTCCAGTATGAATTCGGGTCATAATTTAAACCATCGTCTGATGGTATGCTGAGGTAACCATAAAATACTGAAATTTTATTCCCGGTTTCAACATCCCAAATGGTAATTAGATTGCTGTTATCGCCGGTAACCAGCCACTTGCCATCGGGAGAAAAAGCCGCATCATTAAACTGATCGGTTGAGCGTTTCTGCACCCGGTTTAGCAGGTTCAGTCCATATTTTGGATTGACCGGTAAAAGGTCATTGTTGAGTTTATAAAGCTGTTTTTGATTTTTTACATCCCACATTATCGCAGAATCTTCATCAATTGTGATCAGTTTTGACTTAGCCCTGTTAAGTTCAAGATCATAGATTTTTTCCGGGGAGTCGTTTACAAAACTGCCGGAAGTTTCACTGGAAAATGTTCGTATAGCGAGCGGGCTGCCTCTGCTCCCCTTGATGATTTGCTCACTGTCCATAAAAGTTACGTTCGTTTCACAGCCACCACAACTTCCCTTTGGTTCCGTTATGGAATGGATCAGTTTACCTGAAGTCAAACTATAAATTTTGGCAGTGCGGTTATCTTCACCAACAGCCAGTAGTTTATCATCATCACTAAATTCCACATGCGAGCCATACTGGCCAACGTTGGTTTTCCAACTGAATACAATTGAATCAGATTCAAGGTTTATGACCCTGACAATCCTTGCAGTCGTTCCTACAGCAAGGAGCCTGCTATCGCTGGTGATATCTATGGAAACAATACTTTCATCGGGATAATGGAATTCCTTTAGAATATTCCCGGTAATAATATCCCAGAAGTATACATGCCTGTCCCTGCTTGCCGAGATAAGTTGCTGTCCGTTCGGAGTAAATAATACCTGATTTACATTGGATTGATGTCCATTAAATGTTTTTAACTCCCGGCCGCTGCTAAATTCCCAAATCTTAATGGTCTTATCTTCGCTGCCCGAAGCCAGGAACAACCCATCTGGACTAAAACAAACGCTACGGACGGCAAGAGAGTGTCCTCTCTGAACAACAGTTTCAAGCTGTGTATGACCTTTGGCGTAGGGAAGTACCGCCAGGAGTACACAAAAATATTTAGGATATCTCACGATGATTTTAATATTGATTAAAGTTAATCAATGATTTAGTCAAATGTAGTCGGGAGTCAAAATTGAAGATTCTGGATTTATTAATGGCCTTAGGTTACTTCTTTCCTAAAAGTTAGTATATGGCCGTCTGGATCTTTGATATCAAAATCCCTCATCCCATAGTCACGATTGCTGATGGGGGTTTGAAATGCAACACCTTTAGATTTGTATTCAGCAAAAACTGCATCTGCATCTTTGACAAATATGTACAATGACGTGTGGGTAGGAGTAGGAATTGTTTGGTGATGTCTTTTTGTAAAATGAATACTAACATTTTCGCCTCTTTTAAGTACGGCATAATCCACAGGATTATTCCATGTAAATGTTACTTTGAAGCCTAATTTTTCCTGGTAGAAGTTTATAGAAGATGTAATATCTGAAACAGGTAAAATACTGGCGAAATGCGAAAAAAGTTCTTTTGAATCTGACATACTCCAATCGTTTCATATAAACTCCTACCCATCTAAGTTAATCCATTCGTTCTCTAGAATCAATCCCATAAAAAAAGCCAGTCAATTTTTGACTGGCTCAAGATCTAAAAGATAAAGCTTAAAATTTACGCCAATTTGACATCAACTGCATTCAATCCTTTTCTGCCTTCACTTAATTCAAACTCTACCGCATCACCTTCTTTAATTTCATCAATTAATCCTGATACGTGCACGAAGTACTCTTTTTTTGTTTCATCTTCGATAATGAACCCAAACCCTTTGGCATCATTAAAGAATTTTACTGTTCCTTTTTCCATTGTAATAATATATATGATATTTTAAAACGCAAAGATACTGTTATTTCAAATTGCCTGATAATTTTTTTAATTTTAATTTTTATGAATTCACCAAAACTAATGGATGATACCAAATGAAATAGCATTACTTATTTTTTAAAACCCTCACAGTTTTAAAGGTGTTCACTTTATTTACTGTTTAAATTGAGTAAAAGAAAATCCCTCACCTTTATCTCCTAATACTGTAACCCAAATTTCTTCATCCGATATTTTTTTATATTGAATTTTCTTAGGGAAATCGTGTTTGACATTTTCAAATGAGAGATAAGAATCGATTTCAGCATTTAAAATGAACTGAATTGTTTTCCCTTCATTTTGGTCTGGAACTGTGGCTTCTAATATAATTTCATCGCCCGTTATTTTTATCAATAGCGTTTCTGTAATCGTTTTTTGATCATTGTCCAGCTTATATGCATGTCCGATAAGTTCATTTAATTTACCTTTTTCCCAAACTTCGTATTGTTCTTTACCTTCCATTTTTCAGGTACCAACAAGAAAATCCAATTTTGATATTTTATTTTCCGAACAAGCGAGTAAAAGAAATGTTGAGCATATTAAAAGCGTTCTTATAGTTCTATATCATCAAAGATTAAACAATCCTACCTCGCCCAGGTAAAAGTATAGGTATATTTAACAATAAGTGCTCTTGACGAAGAAAAAGGAAGTTCGGGAGATACATTGTAACGATCTGTATTCAAGATATCATTATACACAATGTAAAGGTCGTTTCCTTCGCGTGGATTGTATCGGATTCGAAAATTGGTAACAGCCTCATCATCATCAGAATTATATTGTACAAAGAGTGTTGCCGACAATTTAGTGCTGAACATAAAGGTAGTTTTAACACCTATCAAATGGATCAGGTATTCCTGGTTACGTTCATTAAATTTACCCTGGTTGTATTCATAACGTACCCCAAGCTCAAATCCAGGCGATGGACTCCATACAGGACTAAGCCCCAGGGTGACCCTGTTTCCATCAAAAAATGTTCCCAGGTATGTATTAAAAATGAAAGTAAGTGGAAATGTATTGGGTGATTGAATCATGCCTGTAAAACCTGAGAAATTATATAACCCGGAAGGTATTTCAGCATTGCCAATGGAGAAAGTATCGGCTACATTTTCTTCAAATCGTTGTACCACTAAATCTCCAACTGCACTGCTTTTTGCCTGGAAATTCCATCCTATTCCGTATTCTGATGATTCTGTTGACCAGTCTTTATTCTTAATAAATGTTGAGGCACGTATGTAAGCTGCGTGGTTTATCAGCGGCGAATTCTCACCCGAAAACCAACCCCACCATAATTTGTTGCCGAACCGGCTGTAGTCCTCCCTGAATTCAAACCCCATCTCCGGATTGTACCCAGGACCGGTATAGGCGTAGCTCAAGTCGTACCCAAATCCCCGGTTGGACCTCCGTTCAAGCTTTGTACGTAGCTTGGCATGCTCATTTGAAAATGGGGTTGTAATTCCATTGTTTTCATATGTCTGGGCATAATTGATGTTAAAAAAATGATCTTTGTAAAGCTGGAAAATACCATCGAGGCCCACATTGGTGTTGAATTTCCCATTAACATCAATTTTATTTGCAATCATGCCGCCAATGAATGTGCTCGGTGTAATTACCTGTTTGCGCAATCTAAATACACCGAAATTGGTGGATTCAACACTATCCACCTTAACAGTCTGCATATCCAGAAAACCCATATCCCAGGAACCCCAGCGGCCATTAAGACGCACTCCACCATAGATGGGGATGATCTCACCTTCATCAAGTCCGATTCTTCGACTGTAGAAGATCGTATTGGGACCTCCCATTGGAAAGCTGAATACACTGGCGCGTTCCTGGAAAAAAAGCCTTTTTTCAGGGAAAAACAACGAAAACCGGGTGAGGTTTATCTGTTGGTCATCTACTTCCACCTGGGCGAAGTCAGGGTTCGCGGTGATATCCATTGTAAGGTTATTAGAAATACCATATTTGAGATCAAAACCCACATTGAACTCGGTATCATTCTCACTTTCGTAACGTTGACCGTTATCATCTATATTATAATTCTGCTGTAATCCAGCTAATACATAGGGGGCAAAATAGATCGGTTTTTGGCTATAGACACCTTCAAATATTATTTTTTTTGACTGGGAAGGTTTCAGGTTGCTGAAAGGCCCATTATCGTTGGGCATTAACGGATAAATTTGAGTTTCAGCATTGTTAGCAATCCAACGCCAAATAATCATTCCCATTTCTACGGTGCCGTTATCATCCTGAAATCGCAGGCTTGAAAATGGAATCCTGATTTCGGCAAACCAACCCTTATCATTAATTACAGTCTTAGTGTCCCAAAAGGTATTCCAGGTCGAACTAATAGGAAAATCACCCTGAGCATCATTGAAAACTGTAAAATCCAGGCGCAACCCCGAAGGGGCAGTAAAAAAACCTAATGAATTTAAATTATCATTAAAGGTATCTAGCATTATCCCAAAATTGTCACTGTTGGGTTTAAATACGTCCCTTTTCTTTCCAACATTACTAATATCTTTAGGGTCGGTTGAAAACAAACGGCCTCCTAGATAAATATATTTATCATCATAGGTGATAAACATTTGGGTTTCTTCCGATGGCGCACCCCCATGAACAGGTTGATATACTTTATGATCAAGTGGAGTAATGTCATCCCATGCATTTTCATCGGGCATACCATCAAAATTGATGGGTTTAGTGAGTCTTTGGACATAGAATTTTTCCTGTCCTGAAACCTCCACTGAAATGCTCACCAAAAGTACAAGGATCGTAATTATGTATAATAAAGTGATTTTCATTATTCAGGCACTCAAAATTAACAAAATATGTTGATTTGAGACAAAAATGCCTGTTTGCTTGTTACATTAGTTGAGAAGATAACCGTGTCTGTTGATGTTTAAAATTTTGCTTGTTTTATCACTGTTTTTAATACTGTATCAATCAGGGGATTGGGAGTTTAAAATGGATAAAGACGGGGTAAAAGTTTACACTAAACTGGAAGACGAAAACAACATTAATTCATTTAAGGGAATTACCCAAGTCGATGCATCCGCCGCTGATGTTGTGGCTTTGATCATGGATTATGACCGGTATGCCAAGTGGGTTGACGCAGTTTCATCTGTAAAGGTTATTCAAAGTGAAGCTGATACTACTTACTTTATTCAT
>CAZONK010000133.1:0-9407 GCA_964581095.1 uncultured Roseivirgaceae bacterium | reverse complement strand
CCGTGAAAAAATTGTTAAAAGAAATGGGAAATGGACGGATACAGTGTTGATGGATCGTAGAAGTAAACTTGTAGGTTTGGACTGATTTTCTACTGTTGTCAGAGTTGTTGTTCAATAGATTTAGTCATTTCGGTTTTTACATCCCCCGTATGTTGTGTTGATTTTGGCTCCAAAAGCATCACCCAACACTCTTCATCCGCAGATGGCCTGTGTAAACGTCCCTTGGTTACCACATAAAAGTCACCCGTATTCAAATTGATAGTTTCCGAGTCAAACTCCAACTGCATGGAGCCTTTGATGATGTAAAACATCTCATCTTCATCTTTGTGATCGTGCCACACAAAAGTGCCTTTAATCTTTGCTATTTTAACATATTGATCATTTACCGAACTTACAATTTTTGGTGACCAGTGTTCTTTTATGGAATTAAATTGTTCCAGAAGATTCATTTTGGAGTTATTAAATGGCAGTAATTTTTAGTTCTACTCGCCGGTTTTTCAACCGGTTTTCATCAGAATCGTTCGGAACGAGTGGTTGTGTTTCTCCAAAACCGACACTCTGCATTCTATTTTCGGGGACATTACTTTTTACCAGGAACTCTTTGGCACTTGCCGCTCTTCGGGAAGACAACTGGAGGTTATACGAGTCAGAGCCAACATCATCGGAATGCGCCGAAATTTCAATGGAAACGCTGGGATTAAGTTTCATAAAATTGACGACCTGGTCAAGTTCAAGGAGCGAACCTGGTGACAAATCGGATGAATTTGTTTCAAACGTGATGTTGTTCATAATAAGGCTGGCATTGATAGCAATTGGATTCACTAACATTTCCTCGGTCGCAGACGCTGCTGCCCCTTCTTCTGTTGCATTTATGGTTTTAGAAGCATACAAATAACCTCTGTCACCAGAAGCCAGTACCTGGTACTGGTCACCTAGTCGCAGATAATGTGTTTCATCCGAAAATCCTTCAATTATTTCATCCCGGTCATTGTTTTTAAATGTAAGCCTTGCCCTGATCTTTTTCTTGGTTTTCAGATCTTTTACATTGATAGTATAAGCAACCTTTTCAGCCTCCATCATCAGTTTTATCTTACTTGTATTAGTGGTAGAAGTATTAATTTGAATAGAGTCGGAAATATAATTTTCGGCGTTTGCCACTATCGTGTAATTCATATTTATATCAAGCTCCAGCGTGTATGACTTATCATCATAATTGTCAATTGTAAAAGAATTGACAACCACTCCATCTGCGGAAACTGTGATATTAGCAGGAATGGCTTTGTTCAGGTCTTTATCAAAAACCATCAATCCTACATCTGCTTCAGAGCGTAACATGATGTTTTTTTTCTCATCCATTGAATTATTGAGATAATAAAGGTCGTATTCTTCATACTGGCTCAAATACCCTTGCTTTTTATACTCAATTTTGTAATTAGTACCCGCATTGAAAATTATACTATACCTTCCGTCTTTCTTGTTTGATTTTACTGTTCTAATTATCTCCAACGTATTGGCATCCCTTATAATTATTTCTGCTTCCACCGGTTCGCGGGTCTTGGGATTGCGCACATAGCCCCAGATGGTTGCATTAAAAAATTGTCTGTACTCAGGTGGAATATATATTGTATACAAGTCTCCCTCAGAGAAGTAATACATGGTATCACCGGCTGCAGGAATTGTCGGAGACAAATTATTTTTTTCAGTGTTTACATAGTCAAGGGATATTGGTTCACTCCATGTATCATCACTCTGCAGCTGACTTTGGTAAAGATTGAATTTTCCTTTTTCTCCGGGGATGAGTTTTGAGTACAAAAGCGTTCGGTTGTCTGCCATTATTTTGGGATCCCTTACACACCCTGAATTTATTATTTCCGGTAACAATTCGGTGTTTCCCCAGTTCCCCCGAATATCTTTTTTCATTACGTAAATGTTGAAGCAATCTTCTTTATTCTTTTTATCATATTGGTAATCCCCATTGATACTTATAAAGTAAAACTGCCTTTCGTCGGAAGAAATAGAAGGGAATCCTTCGTAACCGTCTCTTGAATTGACCCTGCCTTTCATACGAATAGGGGCGCTCCAATCCCTTCCTTCACGAACAGAGTAGTAAATATCTTCTGACTCTGAAACTCCATTGATATATGCCGCGTAATAAAGTGTATTGCCATCATAGCTTAGGTTGGGGCCGGCAATAAATTCACACTTAGCATTGATTTTATCAAGGGATTCAGGATCAGACCAGGTCCCATCATTATTCCTGGTTGATTGATAAAGCTTCCATACTTCTTCACCCTCCCGATCAGATTCAAATATAAGGGTACGCCCATCTGCACTTATTGTTGGTGAAAATTCAGTACTTTCGGGATTATTTAATACCTCCATTCGAATAGGTACAGGCTTTCCGGTTTCTTCAACTTGAGCAAACAAATCAGGCTTTACCAATAAAACACAGGTTAAAATCACAGCAATTGTTTTCCAATTCATCCTTTTCATCTTCATATCTAAATTCCACTCATTACAAATGCGCCCCAATAATATGGGTCTTTATATTTTTCAAGCATATCTTTTTGTGCCAATGCCAATGCTTCAAATTTATTATGATTTTCCAGATATATCTCATAAAACCGGATCATCAAATCCCTGGTTGCTTCATCGCTTACCTTCCATAGGCTTATGATCAGGCTTTCAGCACCAGCAATGATAAATGCCCTTTGTAGTCCATACACCCCTTCTCCATTTTTTACTTCGCCCAGCCCTGTTTCACAAGCCGAAAGTACAACAAGTTGTGTGCCACTTAAGTCCATGTTCATTACTTCGTAGGCTGTAAGCACGCCATCTTCATCTTCTCCTGACGAGAATATTATGTGGTCGCCCATGAAGGAATTTTGTGCGCCGGTAAGAAGTAATCCTGACCGCATCAAAGGGTTGTTTTCAATCGAATAGAAATCATCATTATTGCTCTTGTCAGATAAGAAAAACCCATGTGTGGCAATGTGCAAAATATTTATGTCCTTTGTTTCTTTCAATGATTTTTCATTGGCGTTACTATTTTCAAATACGGTTGATGACCATGATTTTGATTCCAAAAGTGAGGATATTTCCCTGATTTCCTCGCCCGTCCCGGGTAGAGGATCTATCGCAGGGCCCGCTGAATTGGTGGAGGTAACCCCTTGTGAAAAATCAGCGTTACCAAAAAGCTGAATTTTAGGGTCAACCAGGGAATATCCATTTTTTGTTATATCCAGTATTTGGTTGGTATTAGTCAGATAGTTGATACTTATTTCGTTGAGGACATATTTTTCTGTTTGGGGATCAAAAAGAGTAATTAAATTAATTTTATTGAAAATGCCATCGGGTGACAAATACACTTTGTCCACATCAGAAATAGATTCGTAGAGTGGCTTCCAGAAATAATCAAATGATAGCATATCCTTTTTCTTAAATTTTATGTTGTTTATATAAAACTTAAATAATCGACTTTCTAATTCTTCACCATTTTCAAAAACAACAATCTGAGGGTGATTGATTGTGTTCTTTTTAATTATCAGGCCTACATACCATATGGAATCATTTTTTATGTTTTTCCTAACTCTGAATATTTCAATGGCTGCTGATTTGTCATCCAGCGCCTCCCTGATATCTGTCCACAATATTTGCTTTTTACTTTCAATCATGTCAGTGTGTGATGAGACCTCCTTTTCAAGGATGTTGGCTTCTCTCTCAAGGGCTTCAATGCTTTGTCCGGAAGACAGCAGCTCCGAACGGGAAACACCATATAATTTTAGAATCTGTTTTTTTAAATCAACCCACCGGTCATAGGTGTTGATAAGACTAATATCCTCTGACGCGGCAATCTTGCTTCGTATGTCCAGTGATGAATTGAGCAGTATTGCTTTTGTTCGAAGCTGAAAATTAAATAAATCACCTATGATTTCAGGGTTAGAGTAAGAATATTCAACAGCAAAATCCTGGTAAGCGCTGAAGGTTTCTTTAATCTTACTATAGTATGCACTTTTCTCACTTTCGCTCAGATACGGAAAAAAATTATCAACCTGGAAAAGATATTTCGTTATGGCCTCATTAAAATATTCTGATGCTTCCTCATTTTTGTTCATCTTTTGCATTAAGACCGCCATATTATATACTGAGAAAACATAATCAGGATGGTTTTCACCTAACAATGATTTTCGAAGCTCAAGAACTTCTTTAAATTTTTGCTCTGCCAAATCGAGTTCATTATTTTCCTGGAGCAGAACAGCATGATTATGCATTTTTGAAGAGTAGCCAACACTACCGGTCAAATTGTTTGATTTATCAATTTCCAGGGCTTCCAATATGTATTCAATACCCTTATCAAATTCCTCATTTTTTTCATAGGCATTGGATAGATTTTGTAGGGCAACTCCATAAACCGGGTGCTTATCACCAAATAGATATTCATAATTCGTAAGTGCTTCCCCTAACAATGCAATTGATTTATCATTGTCACCCTTGAGTTGCGCAAGCGTTGCCATATTTTGTATGATATCAATTGAAAGCTGGCTTCTGTCGTCAACATTTCCACCTGCTTTCACATAGTACTCCATTGCCTGGTCGTAGTTGGCTATTGTCTGGTAGTATATGGCAAAGGAATTTTGAACAGATCCAAGTATATTCAAATTTTCTCCAGGATTACTTTCTATCACGGCAATACTTTCGAGAAAAAACTTTTCTGCAAGAATGTAATCCCCATTGGTAAGATATATTCTCGCCATTTGAGAAAGATTTAAACCGAATTCTATACTGGATTGCTCATTGGTCTCTTTTAAATATTCTTCGATCTCTTCAAATACTGAATGGGCTTCAGTAAAAATGCCCAATTCTAAAAGCACATTCCCAAAGGCTTGTTGATACGACAATAATTTGGGGTAATCGGACAAGGCTACCAGCTGGCTTAGAATTCCCGATGCTTCATATACATATCCCTTGTTTTGTAAAAAAAGAGAGTAATCATAACTAAGTTTTTTAGAGAATGACTCACTTAAGAGTTGATTGTTTATAATGTTGTTATATAGTTGTCGTGCGCTATCTGCTTTACTAACCTGGAGTTTCAGGTGAATGAGCCCTGAATAAATCTGGTATTTTAGTTGTTCATTTATTTTTTGCTTTTCAATAATGTTTCGGCTTTTTTCCATCGCTGATTCTGCCAAAATCAGGTCGTTGTCATTTTCAAAGATTTTTCCTTTGAGATAATATGCTTCAGAAACTTTTGGAAGCATGTTTTTTGATTGAAATATTTGAATGCTACTTTCCAGGGTATCCATCCCGGATGTTCCCGAAAGGGCCAGGTTTAACTTGGTCCACATTAGGAAAAATTCTGCTATGAAAACTTCATCGACTTCGGAGGAATTCATGTTTCCTTTCAATTTTTGAAGTATAATTTTAGACTCATCATATTGTCCGGACGCATATTTCTCAGTGGACAAATTCAACTGGTTAATTAAAAGATTTTGATCGATTTGGGAGCCGCCAATTGTTGCAAGCAAACTATCAGAAGTATTTGTATTCCCAATTTTAAGCGATGCCAGGGCTAGGTAGTTTACCAATTCTGTTAGTTCATCGTTTGAATAATCGTATTGATGATACAACTTCAAAGCCATAGTCAAAGATTTTTCTGCCGATTCAAAATCTTCAACTTTTATATAGCTCTGGCCCAGATTCTCTTTCGCCTGAGCATAGAGCAGATCTGACTCCAATCCATTATCTTCAAGAATTTCAGATAGTTGTTTGAATATTTTGATAGACTCTTCCGTTTCATTTCTTTTAAAATGGACCTGACCAATATTTAACATATTGAACAGAAAATCTTCCGCGCCACCATCCAGTTCTATCAGTTGAACATTGGCAGTATTGAAATAATAATAAGCCGAATCGAAATTATCGCCGGCAAAATAGGAGTATCCCAGGTTGGATAGCGTTTGGTTATAGGACAAACTTTCGATCCCGTATATTTTTGCCTTGATATCCTTTAATTCAATTAAAATCGTTGCGGCCGTATCAAATTCCTGCAAGCCCATATAATTGGCACCTAATGATTCCAGGCTATTGGCATATACCGAATCCGGTAAATCCAGTTCGGCATAAATGTCTATTTCCTGCCATCCGTACATTGTTCCCAATCGATAATCACCAGATTCCTGACAGGTAGCGCTTAGTATTTTAAGGGTAAATAACCTGGCTATATTAGATGAGGAGAGCTCCAGGGCCTGTTGGCCATATGTTGTTGCTTCAGCGTAATTCCCGTTGTTATATGCAGAAATTGACTGGTCATAAACCTCTTGCCAATCTTGTGCAAATAACATCGAACGAAATCCGACAATAAGCAATATAAATACGAATAGATTTCTAAAAGAAAGCCGCATTAGTAGCAAAAAAGGTGGTTATGCCGTAAAAAAATGGATCAGTTATTCCAGACAAAAATAATATTTATTAACAATATTCATTAGCACTTTAAGAAATAAGAGTGATTTTTCCATTTATTAAATTCAAAAGTTTATTTTTCCCATTATTATTTTCATACTTGTGACAGGATGAAGAAGTCTGAAAAATTATATTATTTTTTGATGGTGCCTGCCCTGGTATTGGCATTGTTCCTGATCGGGCTATTTCCAAAAGGAACAGGAGTTCTATGGTTTAATCAGCACTATTCCCCTATTTTAAATACATTTTTTAAGTATTTAACTCTTTTTGGAGATGGTATTCTGGTAGGTGTATTTGCTGCTTTTCTATTGTTTGTCAGGTATTATTGGTTCTCCATTGTGGCATTTATGGGAGTTCTGCAACTTGTAGTTGTGCAGGGTCTTAAGCAGTTTGTATTTGGTGCAACACCTCGCCCGGCTGCTTATTTTGAAAACTATGAACCACCGCTCCAATTTGTTGAAGGTGTAAATATCCATCATTTGTTTTCGATACCCTCGGGTCATACTACCACTGCATTTTCCGTAGCGTTTATTTTCATTTTGTTATTTAGTCCCCGGAAATTATATACTGTATTGCTATTCATCCTCGCATTCCTTGCAGGATTGTCAAGGGTATATCTTGCACAGCATTTTTTGGTGGATGTCCTGGCTGGTGCGGTACTTGGGACAGTAATGGCGCGCTTTGCTTTTTGGGTTGGTGAATTCTTTCGGAAAATGCATCCTGATGCTCCATTTTTTAAGAAATCATTGAGGGATTTGGTCTGATTAAATGCATGGCCCTTATGTCCTGAGTTTTTTCTCTCAATTTGAGCAAACCGGAAGAAACCTGCCCTTAATTTCTCAGCGTGGTTCCTGTTTTTATTTTGCTTGAGTCTCCAATTGGGAAATGAGGTTCAGTATGTCCTGGTTCTGTGGGTACTTTTCTCCAAGTTTTTTTGCTTCCTGCAATGCTGCTTTATAATTGTTGTCTGCTGCATGGGCTGTTACAAGGGCGTACCTGATATCATCAGCGTTTTGATTTAGCATAAGGCCGGCCTGGAATGTTGAAATGGCTTCTTCCAGGTTATCTTGATTTTGATAGACAAGTCCCAGGTTGTAATAAATACGCATATTTTCGGGTTGGTTAACCAGGGCATTCCTGAAACTTTTGATGGCAAGTTCCGATTCATTTTCCTCAGCTGCTACAAGCCCCAGTGAAAACATTGCAGTTGCATCCTCATTATCAATAGCGATAGCGTCTTTCAAAACCTGGATGGCATCATCATTACGACCATCCATGCTGTAGAGTCGAGCAAGGTTAATACGTACATTAGGCATAATACTGTCATGTTTTAATGTTTTAATGTAAGCATAAATTGCCTCATCATTTTCTCCCCTTCGATCATGATATTGCGCTATTTGTAATTGACCGGAGCTAAAGTCTTCATTACTTATAAGCATGTTGTTTAGTTCATCCGAAGCCTTCATAAAAGCAGTTTTATATTCCATTTGTATTTCAGAAGATTCAACATCAGCAAGTACATTAGCTGCAGTTAAGCGCACACCCCTGATAGGGTCATTTAGCAGGGGTGAAACAAATCTTTTGCGGTCTTCTTTGGGCAAATAATAAAGATTTTGAAGGGATGCAACGCGAACAATGGCTTCCCTGTCTTTTAGTGATAACAATATGGTTTGATAGGCCTGTTCCGAAGGAAAACTTGCAAGGCTGTTGATCGCCGTGGCCCTGACAAGGCCAGGTTCAGAAATGGTCTTCACAAGGTTTATTAATTCATCTAATGCTTCTGGATCATCCCTTCGTACCAAAACATCTGAAAAGTGAGGTTTGCGTTCAGGTCCGTACCACTCAATGACAGCTTTCGCTGCCCATGTGTAAGACTTGTCTGTGTGGCATTGGTTACATGCGTTAGGAGTATTATAAGCCTCTGATAAGTCAGGACGGGGAACCCTGAAACTATGATCACGACGGAAGTCATTTACCATATAGTACCTGCCCGGCATATGACACTCGATGCAGGACGCGCCTTCATTATCCATTTTATGAAAGTGATGTTCAGGTGTGTTATACTTACTATTGCTATGACAGGTAATACATAACCGGTTACCTGTCTGTTTCAGTTCTACGGAGTGAGGATCGTGGCAATTCGAACATTTGATACCACTTTGAAACATTCTGCTTTGAACAAAAGATCCATAAACATAGTCCTCTTCAAGAATTTGACCATCTGCGAAATACAGGTTGGTATGAAGTAAATCAGGAATATAGTGGTCCATAAACCGGCCTGTATGATCGTAATCAGTACTTAATTGAGAACGTCGTGAGTGGCAAGGCGCACATTGTTCAATTTGAACAATGGGAGGAGTAGAGGTTGTTTGGATCATGTAGGAAAATTGATCAATGCCTTCCTGGTAGTTTGGTGCATTTACTAATTCAACATGCTTCTGGCCGGGACCGTGGCACTCTTCGCAACCTACATTAATCGCGGTCCAGGTGGTATTATATTCATCTGTATCCGATTGATAGTTTTTTTGAAGGTTTGTAGAATGGCAATCAGCGCACATTTTGTTCCAGGTCATGGCGCCATTCGTCCAATGCATCCAGTCCCATGTTGGAAATGTATCGTTAGGGTAAAGGTCAAACCACTGGCCTTTTTCTGTATCCCAGGCAAGATGCAATGCCTGAAGTCTGCCACCGGGGAGTTCTACAAGGTACTGTTGTAAGGGGGTAATGCCAAAAGTATATTTTACTTCAAAATCTTCAGATGAACCCGAAGGGCCAATCGTGTTCACGATAAATGATTCGTTTTTTTTGTAAAACCTGGACGCTGTTCCTTTCGTTTTATAAGTTGCATCATTAAAATCACCCAGCACTGTTGAATCATTTGCATGCATCATTGCCAGTGCATGGTGACTGTTTTGCCATTTGTTGTATTCTTCTTCATGGCAGGATTT
>CAZONK010000132.1:0-9410 GCA_964581095.1 uncultured Roseivirgaceae bacterium | reverse complement strand
AGGGGTAAGAGGAGTAATGAAGTTCAGGAGTTAATTGATCGGTTCATTGATAATGCGCTGCTTCTTGGATTTTATAATTTAAGGGTTTTGCATGGGAAAGGTGATGGAGTATTGAGAAAAATGGTACGAGAGCAACTATATTCTTTATCGCAGGTTGTGCATGTAGAAGATGAGCATATTGAACGCGGAGGTGCCGGTATTACGGTGGTATCACTAAAAAATTGAATAAAAAAAAGGGAAGCTTTATCCACTTCCCTTAATATTTTATGAGATAGACTTTATTTTGCTACCATTTTAAAAATCCAGTTGCCTTCAATGGACTCTGCCCTTCCACTTTTCTGGGGTTTCGATAGCAAATAATCAAAACTCAAAGTTAGATTTGATTCTGTTATATTATCAATGTTCATCCTAATGCCATCACTACGTATCATTACATCAAGTCCGCTACCTTCCGTTCCCTGGTAATCCCATGTTCCGGCTGAAGGCCACACGTTATCATCAAATGATGTGGTAGTGCTATATCCTTTACTGGTTGTAATAGTCAACTCAAAGTCTGCCCAGTCGGTTGACCGGTCATCACCATCGAGTGTTGAGCTTGTTAATACCCATCCTTTACTACTTGTCCCCGCAAGTAAATCGGTACGGATTTCTTCAGGTGTAGGTTCCGGTTCCGGATCAGGGTTACACCCTGCAAAAAAACCACCAGCGACAATGAGTAAAACGGCGAAGTATTTTGTTGATTTCATAATATTATTGTTTCTCTTTAGTTCAAATGTATTGATTATATTCCATACACCAAAGTGGAGGTATATTTAATAAATCATATTATTAATAACAATCATTTAACAAAAGTAACCGCATGTAATAGGATTATTTTAGGAAACCTTTCATTATGCCCCGATCGGAATTTCGAACAAAATTTACAATTTCATCCCGTTCTTTTGACGGTTTCATTTCCAGCTCGATAATATCAAGAGCTGATGTATTGTTATAGCCTCGTAGATAAATTTGCCTGTAAATTTCCTGGATCTCATTTATTTTTTCCGAAGCATATCCTCTTCTTCGCAATCCAATGGAGTTTATTCCACTATAACTTAGAGGTTCGCGGGCAGCTTTTGTATAGGGGGGTACATCTTTGCGTACAAGAGATCCACCACTAACCATGGAGTGAGCGCCAACTTTTACAAATTGATGAACGGCTGAAGCACCTCCTATAATAGCGTGGTCTTCAATGTTTACATGACCGGCAATTTGCACGGCGTTGGCTAGAATGCAGTTATCACCAATATTACAATCATGTGCTACATGAACGTACGCCATCAGCAGGCAGTTTTTACCTATCACTGTTTTATACCTATCTTTTGTACCCCTGCTTATTGTGACGCTTTCACGAATTATTGTATTATCACCAATAAATACATTGGTATCCTCCCCGCTGAATTTTAAGTCCTGGGGAATTGCTGATATACTTGCCGCCGGAAATATTTTTACATTTTTACCGATACGGGCCCCTTCAAAAATATTAACATTGGGTCCAATCCAGGTACCTTCATCTATCACCACGTTTTTGTCAATCACCGAAAACGGTTCTATTACTACATTGGCAGCAATTTTAGCATCTGGATGAATATATGCTAACGGCTGTTTCATTCACTTTTTCTAACAATACTTGCTGTCATTGTACCTTGACAAACGAGATTTTTACCAACATATCCGTAACCCTTCATTTTTGCAATTCCTCTTTTAATCGGCATAGTTAATTCACATTTCATTACGAAAGTATCACCCGGAACAACCATTTTTCTGAATTTGAAATTTTCTATACCTAAAAAATATGTCCAATAGTTTTCAGGATCGGGAACAGAGTTCAGAACAAGAATTCCTCCCACTTGTACCATTGATTCAACCTGCATCACACCCGGCATTACCGGATTTCCCGGAAAATGTCCCTGGAAAAAGGGTTCATTCATCGTTACATTTTTAACACCAGCCACAGTCATATTATCTATGTGGATAATCTTATCAATCAATAAAAACGGATACCGGTGTGGTAGTATGTTTAGGATTTGACTCGTATCAATTACCGGAGGCAGGTTGGGGTCATATTTTGGAGTGGTTGTACCATTGGCAAGCATTGCTTTTTTTAGCTTTTTGGCAAATCCAATATTCGCGGCATGTCCCGGCCTTGCTGCAAGTATTTGCGCCTTAATTGGTCTCCCTACAAGTGCCAGGTCACCAATTACATCAAGTAATTTATGTCTTGCAGGTTCGTTTTCGTGTCGCAACTTTACATTATTAAGGATTCCTTCTTTCCTTACAGCAACTTTTGGTTTATTAAAAAGTTTTGCTAATTGCTCCAGTTCCTTATCCTCAACTACCCTGTCAACAACAACAATTGCATTATTCAGGTCACCTCCTTTTATCAGTCCGGTTTTGTATAGATGTTCAAGCTCATGTAGAAAACAAAAAGTTCGTGATGCGGCAATTTCTTTTTCAAACTGTGAAATATCATTTAGTGAGGCGTGCTGAGATCCTAAAACCGGTGATTTGTAATCAATCATCACAGTTACACGGTAATCATCAAGTGGAAGGGCAGCAATTTCAACTTCACGTTGATGGTCGCGAAAGAAAATGCCTTCAGAAACCTCACAAAAGTCACGCAGGGCATTTTGTTCTTCTGTTTCTGCTTCTTTCAGTTTTGTAACAAATGGCATGGAGCTGCCATCAACAATAGGAGGTTCTGGTCCATCAAGTTGAATAAGCACGTTATCAACTTGCATTCCAACCAGTGCTGCCATCGTATGCTCTACGGTATTGATCCTGGCGCCACTTTGTTCAATTGTAGTACCCCGGGAAAGATCCACAACATTATCAACGTCAGCATCTACAGTAGGCTCTCCAGGTAAGTCAGTTCTTTGAAATTTTATTCCATGACCCGCTGGTGCGGGAAGAAATGTCATGTTTGTGTCCACTCCGGTATGAAGTCCTACACCTGAAAGTGTTACAGACTTTTTAATTGAGTGCTGCTTTATGTTCATTTATTAAATATGTATTGCGAAATTCTAAACGGTCGGCAAATTTAATATTTTTTCTTCAAGTTCCTTCAGTCGCCTGTTTAATTCCGGTAATTTTTTAAATACTGCATAGGAGCTAATCCATGATTTTACATTGATTGCAAAAGATCCAAATAACTGATCCCCCTCTTTGGTGTTTTTCAAAACACCGGATTGCGCCCCAATACTCGTACGATCTGCGATATTAATATGCCCTGCAAATCCTACCTGACCACCTATTACACAATAATTGCCGATAGTGGTGGAACCTGAAACACCTGTTTGAGCTGCAATCACTGTGTGTTTCCCTGTTTTTGTATTATGCCCCAATTGAACAAGGTTATCTAATTTTGTCCCATCTCCTACTGTGGTACTGTCACCATTCATGGTCGCACAGTCAATTGTTGTATTTGATCCGATATGAACAAAATCACCTATTTCAACATTGCCTAATTGGGGAATGGTTTTATAGGAGCCATCTTCCTGCGGGGCAAACCCAAATCCATCACTACCTAATACAACTCCTGCATGAACAACACAATTCCTTCCAATTTTTGTATTAGGATAGATTTTTGCTCCTGAATGGATAATTGTGTTGGATCCGATTTCAACATTGGTCCCGATACATGCATGAGGATAGATTTTTACGTTATCTCCAATTTTGCAATCTTCATCGATGTAGGAAAAGGCACCTCGATAGCAATCCTTTCCAATTGAAGTATTTTCTCCAAGGAAAGAGGGTTCTTCAATTCCTTTTTTCTGGAAAATAATAAATTTATGGTATTCTTCTAGTAATAATGTGAAACTAAGATAGGGATCTTCTACTTTGATAAGTGTCATTGTAAGATCCTGTTTTGGCTCAAAGTCTTTTCCAACAATTACAGCTGTGGCTTTACTGGAATAAATAAATGATTCGTATTTGGGGTTTGAAATAAACGAAAGGCTGCCTGGCACACCATCCTGTATTTTTTTTAATGTATTAATTTTCAGAGAATCATCTCCAACTATTTCTCCTTCCAGCATTCCTGCTATTTGTGCAATAGTAAATTCCATCAACTTATTTTGAAATTCTCACAAAGATATATTTTTAGGCCAGCAGAGGTAGTATTTTTTCACGATTTTACTCATTGCCTTAATATTGGGTAAATCAGCAGCCTGGGTGATATCCTGTACACCTCCTACTTTCATCTGGATCATTATCTTTTCACCTTCAAGTATGTATGCTGCATTAGTAATACTGTCAGATGCGACCAGGTAATCAACATCCTCAGATTTTATACCAAAATATTTAACTGTTTTTTCCTTAATAACCTGTTCTTCATCTTTTACGGGCCTTTTACCGGAAATATTAATCTGGAATAATTTTCTATTTAACAGGCTACTACTGAGGATAGAAAGGATTTTGTCTGTATGGTTTGTCCATTTTTTTAGAGCAAACCAAATGTCAAAATCGTCAAGATTGGTAAATGATGATAAATAATTCGTATTGGTTCTGAAATCCTCAATTGTTACATCTTTTGCTATAAAAGGTTCCAAATCTTCAGGAAGAAATAAATCCATACCTTCATCATATAGTTGTTTGGCCCTTCTAATCGTATTGTTGAGCATTTTATCTGCACAAATCGCTGTTTTATGCAAATAAACCTGCCAATACATTAGCCTGCGGGCACTTAAAAAACTTTCAATACTGTAAATTCCTTTTTCTTCCACCACCAGCTCATCATCTACAATGTTGAGCATCTGGATGATCCTGTCAGTACCAACAGCTCCTTCAATTACCCCGGTGAAATAACTATCCCGTTGAAGGTAGTCCAACCGGTCCATGTCCAGCTGGCTGGAAACCAGCTCATGAAAGAATCGACGGTGATAGGTACCATTGAATATCTGGATTGCAAGTGACAGAGCTCCTTTATATTTTTCGTTGAGGTTTTGCATTATCAGCAATGATAATTCCTCATGCCGGGTATTTTTCAGAAGTGTATTTTCCATGGTATGAGAAAATGGTCCATGGCCGATATCATGCAATAGAATGGCTATTAGTGCTCCTTCCGCTTCAGTATCATAAATGTAATGTCCTTTGCGTCTGAAAGTATCCAACGCTTTCTGCATCAGGTGCATGGCACCAAGCGCATGGTGCAACCGGGTATGAAGTGCCCCCGGATAAACCAGTTCTGTTAAACCCAGTTGCCGGATTCTTCGTAGTCGTTGAAAAACCGGTTCCTCTATAAGATCGTAAATTAACCTGGAGGGGATTGTAATAAATCCATAAGGAGGGTCGTTAATTATTTTCCTGTTCTTGAACAATCTGAAGTGATTTGATTTGTATTTTTATGTGTTCATTTATAATTGTCCTTCAAATTTATTCTGAAATACACCGAGTTACAAATATTCTATGCAACCTTATAAAATTCTCTGGGCTGACGATGAAATTGATCTTTTAAAGCCGCACATCTTATTCCTGGAAAAAAAAGGATATGAAATTGTTCCGGTAAACAGTGGATCCGATGCTGTAGATCAGTGTAAAATTGAGCGCTTTGATGTAATATTTCTGGATGAAAATATGCCAGGTATGACCGGATTAGAAACCCTTAGTGTAATCAAGAAAATTAGACCTGGTGTACCGGTTGTAATGATTACCAAAAGTGAGGAAGAACAAATAATGGAAGAAGCAATTGGTGCCAAAATTGCCGATTATCTAATCAAGCCCCTGAATCCGAATCAAATATTGTTATCAGTAAAGAAAATTCTTGATAATAAAAGACTGGTAAGTGAACGAGCAAATACTTCCTATCGGCAGGAGTTTATGGAAATAAGTATGGCGTTTGGGGACAATCTAGACCATACCGAGTGGGCAGCAATATATAGGAAGCTTGTAGGCTGGGAATTGGAGTTTGATGAAACAGAGGATCGCAGTATGGCCGAAGTACTCGAAAACCAAAAAGATGAAGCAAATACAAATTTTGCCAAATTTATTAAGGAAAGTTATGCAGGCTGGCTCTCGGGTCAAATTGAAATGCCATTATTGTCCCATCAATTGATGAGTCAGAAAGTTTTCCCCGCTCTGGAAGAAGGAGTTCCTGTTTTTTTCGTCGTCATTGATAATCTACGCTATGATCAATGGTTGGCAATTTCTGATGAAATACAGGATTATTATAATATTGAAAAGGAAGAGTCCTATTATAGTATTTTACCTACAACCACTGCCTACTCCAGAAATGCAATATTCTCTGGTCTTTTGCCCGATGAAATGGCCGTTGATCATAGCGACATTTGGGTTGGGGAAGATGAAGAAGGGGGGAAAAATAACTCAGAGCATGTTTTCCTGGAAAGACAACTGAAGAGGTTAAACCTTAAGGTCAAATACAGTTATAATAAAATAAAAAATATTACGCAAGGGAAAAACCTTGTAGATAACATACAGAATTACTTGTCAAATGATCTTAATGTGATTGTCTACAATTTTGTTGATGTATTGTCACATGCGCGTACAGAAATGGCGATGATCAAAGAACTTGCACCCGATGAATCTGCGTATCGCTCGTTAACGCGGTCCTGGTTTCAACACAGCCCATTATTTGAAATACTCAAAATGATTTCCCGGAAAAAGGTTAGACTTATTATTACTACGGATCATGGTACAATCAGGGTGAAGCGACCATTTAAAATTGTTGGTGATAGGAATACCAACACTAATCTTCGATACAAACAAGGTAAAAATCTAGGATACGTCGATGAAGATGTTTTATCTGCCAAAAAACCTGAAGACTTCCACCTTCCTAAATCAAATGTAACCACCACATATGCATTTTCAATTAAAGATTTCTTTTTTGCTTATCCTAATAATTATAATTACTACGTAAACTATTATAAAGACACATTTCAGCATGGAGGTGTATCAATGGAAGAAGTACTAATTCCAATAATTTCGCTAAATTCGAAGAATGGTTGATGTGGCTGATAAACAGTTAACATTGATTTGCCCTGACATATCGCACCTTGATGAAATGGCAAATCAAATTATTGACTTTACCGGAGATTGCAGAATCATACTATTTGAAGGTGAACTTGGAGCCGGTAAAACAACCATTATCAAAAGTATTTGTAATAAAATTGGGATAATTGATAATGTATCAAGCCCAACTTTTTCAATTATCAATCAATATTTGGGTAGTAATAATATAGCTGTATTTCATTTTGATTTTTACAGGATTAAATCCGTCGAAGAAGCACAGGATATTGGTACAGAAGAGTATTTATATTCGGGAGGCCTTTGCCTTATCGAATGGGCATCTAAAGTTGAATCATTGATTCCCGAAAATCACGTATCAGTCAGGATTGGGGTAGAGGAAAATAAATCGAGGGTACTGCAATTAAATTATTATGTCTAAAACAAGAACATCTGGTTTTGAATTGTTGGCACAGGAAACTGTTCTATATCCTGAAGAGAAACTCGCCAGGATAAAAACTGACCAAAGCTCATTTTTTATTGGTATTCCTAAAGAAATTGCTTTTCAGGAAAATAGAATTTGTCTCACTCCCGAGGCCGTTCTGGTTTTAGCAAATAACGGTCACAGAATTCAAATTGAAACAGGCGCTGGCGCAAAGTCTAATTTTTCAGATAAGGAATATAGCGATGCGGGTGCTAATATTGTAAAAACAGCAGTTGAGGCTTATTCAGCAAATTTTATTTTAAAAATTGAGCCTCCAACACTACTTGAGATTGAAATGCTTAAACCAGGGCAAACCGTTATTTCCGCCCTCCAGATTGGAAATCAATCACCACTATTTATTAAAGCACTTCTATCCAAAAAAGTTACGGCACTTGCGTATGAGTTTATTGAAGATAAAGTTGGAGGATATCCAATTATCAGGGCGATGAGTGAAATTGCCGGAAATACAGCAATTATTATTGCTTCAGAGCTTTTAAGCAGTACAAATGAAGGTCAGGGAATTCTTCTTGGTGGTATAACCGGTGTCCCTCCAACCAAAGTGCTCATTCTTGGAGCAGGTACTGTGGCCGAGCACGCTGCAAGGTCGGCCCTGGGTCTGGGAGCTGAAGTAAAAGTGTTTGATAATCATTTGTACAAACTTCGGCGACTAAAGCATATCATTGGCAACCAGATTTATACAAGTACTATTGATACCGCTACCCTTGGGGAGTGTTTGAAAAGTATTGACGTTGTCATTGGTGCTTTAAGGCCTGAGAAAGTACGTACCAGTGTAATCATTACGGAAGAAATGGTGATGCAGATGAAGAAAAATTCGCTGATTATTGATCTTAGTATTGATCAGGGAGGGTGTGTAGAGACGTCAAAAATTACATCATTAAAAAAACCTACTTACACCAAACACAATGTAATCCACTACTGCGTACCTAATATAACGTCGCGTGTTGCCAGAACCGCATCAACCGCACTGAGCAATATTTTTACGCCTACAATTCTGCGTGCTGGTGAAGAAGGAGGAATAAATGATATGATTTTCAATCACCAGTGGTTTTTGAATGGGGTTTATACTTACAAGGGCAGCCTTACTAATAAGATGATTGGTATAAGGTATGGGATGGAGTGTCGTGATTTGAACTTATTACGAGCAGCACGATTCTAAAAATATTAATTCAAGGTTATGATTAGGTACCTGGGATCAATTTTGGTGGCTGTGTTGGCATTTGGTTGTTCAGATGACCCTGAGATATTCCCAAATCCATTGGATCCTGATGCGGCTCCAATATCGGGTGGTAACTGGTTTCGGCCGATTCCTGAAACTACATGGCAATGGCAACTTACTGGCAAATTGAATACATCTTATAATGTACAGGTTTATGATATTGATTTGTTTGAAACGAATGAAATCATTATTCAGGAACTTCAATCCAGGGGAATTAAGGTAATTGCCTACTTTTCTGGCGGATCTTATGAAGAATGGAGAGAGGATGCATCAAATTTTAATGAGGATGATTTAGGTAAAAGTCTTGATGGTTGGCCTGGTGAGCGCTGGTTGGATATCAGGGCCACGAATGTACACGACATTATGCTCAAACGATTGGACCTGGCTAAAGAAAAAGGATTTGATGGAGTTGAACCTGACAATATGGATGGCTACTCTAATAATTCAGGTTTTAACTTATCAGCGAATGACCAGCTTGCTTTTAATAAGTTTATTGCAAATGAAGCTCATAAAAGAGGATTGAGTGTGGGACTCAAAAATGACCTGGACCAGGTAAATGACCTCGTCAATTATTTTGACTTTAGCGTGAATGAAGAATGTTTTGAATTTGATGAATGCAGCGTATTAGCACCCTTTATTTCTAAAGGGAAAGCGGTATTTAATGCTGAATATGCTTCAGATTATGTTGAA
>CAZONK010000131.1:4135-9647 GCA_964581095.1 uncultured Roseivirgaceae bacterium | reverse complement strand
TGCCTTAGAGCCTTTGTGGCAAAGGACCACTTAATTTAAGCACCTGAATAGTTACAATATCCTTAATACATCCAATGAAAATCCCGGAGGGATGAAATATTATAATGAGGGACGTGAGTCCCTATAAAAGAATGAAAGAAATGAAGTTCCGTAGGAACGGCACGGTTTTGTACCTTTAAGGTTTCTTTAGAAAAAATGCCTAATACTTATTCTCAAATTTACCTTCATTATGTATTTTCTCCAAAATACAGACAAGGACTCATCAGTCCTGAGTTTGAGGAAGAACTTTATAAATACATTACAGGAATTGTTAAAAATCTTGACCAGCATTTAATCAGAATTAATGGTATGCCAGACCATGTTCATTTGTTGGTACGTCTAAGGCCTTCTTTAGCCCCATCGAAATTCATTCAAACAGTAAAAACAAATTCTTCCAGTTGGATTACAGACAATAAAATGATCAAAGGTAATTTTAGCTGGCAAACCGGAGGTGGGATATTTTCAGTCAGTCACAGAAATGTACCTGAATTGATAAAATATATCGAAAATCAAAAGGAACATCATAAAGGACATAGTTTCAAAGAAGAGTACCTGAACCTGCTAAGTAAATCTGGAATATCTTTTGAGAAAGAGTATCTACTTGAATTTTTTCTTGAATAATACATTTCGTTCCTACGGAACTCACTGTCAATAGATGCTCTTACCAGAGTTTGCAACTCCGGTAAGAATATATACTGCCTACGGCAGTTAAAATAATTAACGGTTAGTCAGGATTTTATTTTTCCAATAAAAATTCCTGAAGGATGACATATCATAAAATGAGTTCAATGGTACAATGAACCAATACTGAGTTTCCATGATGAAATAAAGCTCAAGATCAGTATGACAAAAATCCCGGAGGGATGAAATATTACTATGAGAGGCATGATACCCATTGATTATTATGGGAAAATGAAGTACATAAGAAAAGTATGGTGTAGTACCTTTCTTTACTCATTCCGTGAAAATCCCGAAGGGATGATATATTATAATCAGGGACGTAAGTCCCTTTTAAAGAATGCAAGGAATGAAGTTCCGTAGGAACGGCACTGTTTTGTATCAGAATTAGCCAGCAAGATAGTCAGGTTTCAGCGCTTAAGAAATTTGTATGTCCGGTTGAATTTAGTCGCCGGATCTTTCACAGATAATAAATAGTAACCTGCAGGAAGTTCTTTAACATCTATCCTGTATTTATTTTCAGATATTTTTTCCGGATGAATTACAATGGAATTACCGATAATATTATGAAGAATAATATAGGTGCTTATCAAATCTGATTCCTTTATTTCTACATTTATATATTCAGTGGCAGGGTTTGGATAGAGCTCAATCCTGTTTTTGACTTCAAGGGAAGCATCACTAAAATCAAGAAAATCACCCTGACCCTGGCTATAGGATGTACCCGCAGCACCTAGCAATGCTATCAGCGTAAAGAGTAATATATTTTTCAGCTTCTTCAATATTCAGTTTCAATATCAATTAGAACAAATATCAGGCCAATGGTTTAATCAGGTTTAACAAATAAATACGTAATAAACAGGGTAAAGGTTATTGTTACTCAGCTTCATTTTATACGTCCTGGTCATATAATTGTAACCATGCTCCCGGTAAAAAATCGGTAATATCAGAAGCAATCAAACTAACTTCCCCAACTTCTTCTTTTGCAAGATCTCCGGCAAGACCATGAAGGTAAACACCCAATATTGCAGCATATTTTGGGTGATATCCCTGTGCTAAAATTGCAGTAATAACCCCGGTAAGTACATCTCCTGAACCACCTGTCGCCATTCCCGGGTTTCCGGTTGAATTAAAATATACATCCCCTTCGGGAGAGGCAATAGCAGTGTGTGCTCCCTTTAATACCACATAACAATTTCTTCTTTTTGCAAAAATCTGCATTTTTTTAAGGCGGTCAAAATCATTTTCAAACGTTCCCGCAAGTCTTTCGAATTCTTTGGGGTGGGGAGTGAGAATACTTTTCGCGGGAATTATTTCTAATAGTTCGGGATTTTTTGCCATTATATTCAACCCATCAGCATCAATAACCATTGGTTTTTCATATTCCTCAAGGAGCTTACGAGCTGCTTTTTGGGTACTTTCGCTTGTACCTATTCCCGGACCAAATCCGATTGCATCAAAGTCACGTAGCGAGCCTGGTAATTCCTCGAAATAATCTTTCCCGGTAGCAGCAAACATGGCTTCAGGGACGGCTGTTTGTAATACTTCGTATCCACACATTGGTGACATCATGGTTAACAATCCGCCGCCTCCACGCAGATATCCATTGGCTGCAAGAACAGACGCCCCAATTTTTCCGAAACCACCTGAAATAATTGCTGCTTTCCCGAATGTTCCTTTATGTGCATGTTTGTTTCGACGAACTATCAGAGGTTTAATAAATCCCTCGGTCACATAGTGATATTTTGTAACCTGACTTTTAATGAATTCAGCATCCAGGCCTATGTCCACGATTGCAAACTCTCCCACATTTTTATCATTCTCGGGAAGCATCAAGGCCAGTTTGGGTAATTGAAATGTGACCGTATAATTTGGTTGAACTGAAGTATTACCAATCGACGATTCGTCACAATAAAGGCCTGAAGCAATATCAATAGAAATGATCAATGCCACCGAATCATTCATTCGTTGAATAACATCACCGTAAATTCCTTTTGGAGCCCTTGCCAGACCAGAACCAAATATTGCATCAATCAGAATGTCACAACCAAAATCAGGAATTTGACTGTTATCTTCAATAATTTGAATATTTATATCTTTTTGTAATCTTTCAAAGTTTATCTGGAAATCATCAGATCCACCACTGCCTCCTACCACATACACTCGTACTTCATACCCTTTATTGATTAGCAATCTACCCACAGCCAATCCATCACCCCCATTGTTGCCCCTGCCACAAACGATAGCAATCATATTACCGGCTGGATACAACCCAACAAACCATTCAACAAATGCGTTGGATGCCCGTTCCATCAAGTCAATTGAAGCAACCGGTTCGTTTCGGATCGTATATTCATCCGTTTCGTGGGTCTGATCTGCTGATAATATCTTCATAGTAGGCTATAGCAACACTATAAATTTACTTTGGGAAAGCCTAAATCAAAAGAGGCTTCCTGCAAATTACAGAAAGCCTCACATTCTTGTCCAGTATAACTTTACATATTAGATATTATTTCATCACCAAATTCAGAACATTTAAGAAGTGTTGCCCCTTCCATCAGGCGCTCAAAATCGTAGGTAACACGCCTTTTGTTGATACTTCCGCTAATTCCCTTATAAATAAGGTCTGCGGCTTCCTGCCATCCCAGGTACTCAAACATCATTGCACCTGAAAGGATTAAAGAACCGGGATTCACTTTATCCTGGCCGGCATATTTTGGAGCTGTACCATGAGTTGCTTCAAAAATGGCTGTCCCCGTTACGTAGTTGATATTTGCACCCGGCGCAATGCCGATACCCCCTACAATTGCAGCAAGTGCATCTGATATATAATCCCCATTAAGATTAAGGGTTGCTATCACTGCATATTCATCAGGTCGTGTAAGTATTTGTTGTAAAAATGCGTCAGCAATTACATCCTTGATGATCACCTGATGTCCATCCCGTTCGATAACCTGCCATGGCCCACCCTGGTAATCAATTGCTCCAAATTCATTTTTAGCAAGCGCATAACCCCAGTCCCTGAATGCTCCTTCAGTATATTTCATGATGTTCCCTTTGTGAACCAGGGTAACCGAGTCACGTTTTCTGGTAAATGCATGTTCAATGGCTGCCCGTACCAGGCGCTCGGTGCCTTCTTTTGACACCGGTTTTATACCAAATCCGGTAGAGTCAGGGAAACGTACTTTTTTATATCTTTCCGGGAAAGCTGCCTTGAATAGTTCTTTGAATTTTTCGGCATCCTCGGTCCCATCAAGAAATTCTATACCGGCATAAATATCTTCCGTGTTCTCCCTGTAGATAACCATATCCGTTTTCCCAGGTTCTTTTACCGGTGATGGCGTACCATCAAACCATCTGACAGGCCTTACACATGCATATAAATCCAATTCCTGGCGTAAAGCAACATTCAGCGACCGAATACCTCCTCCTATAGGGGTTGTGAGTGGTCCCTTAATTCCAACCAGGTATTCCCTAAAAGCATCAAGTGTTTCCTTAGGCAACCATTCACCTGTGGCATTATACGCTTTTTCACCCGCCAGCACCTCTTTCCATTCAATCTTTTTTGTACCATTATAGGCTTTCTCAACGGCAGCATCCAACACTTTTTTTGCTGCAGGCCAGATATCTACTCCTGTCCCGTCGCCTTCAATAAAAGGAATAATGGGACTATCCCCAACGTTAAGATTGCCGTTCTCTATTTCAATTTTTTGTCCACTCATGATCTGTATATTTGTAATTATAATAATGAATTCATTTTTCGTATCAGGGCAGCGAAGATAGTGAATAATAGACGGTTTAGAAAGGAGAAAAATCATCAAATAAAACATTATTAATCTGTATATCGTAAACCTTTAAAATGGGAATTTTTATATCAATTATCCTGGTACTTTCAAACATCATTACTGACCAAAAGCCAGGAAATATTTCATTGGATGTATGCTTATCGCAGGATGAAAAAAAATTATACGAAGTAATCAATGCATACCGTGAAACATTGGAATTACAACCCATCCCGTTTTCCAGGGCACTTACCAAAGTTTCCCAGGCGCATGTAAGGGATTTGTCTGAAAACTATGCGTTCAAAAGAGGTGCAAAATGTAATCCTCATTCCTGGTCCAAAAAGGGTGACTGGTCGTCATGTTGCTATACCAATGACCACAAGAAGGCGAAATGTATGTGGGATAAACCCAGGGAAATATCCGGATTCGATTCGAATGGCTATGAAATTCTTTCGTATTCCTCCGATGGGGTTACCCCGGGCGAAGCACTCACCGGCTGGCAAAAAAGTCAACCTCATCACCAGGTTATGATCAATTCTTCCACCTGGAAAAAGGTTACCTGGAATTCCATGGGTGTTGGTATTTATAAGGAATATGCAGTAGTATGGTTCGCTGAACTTGCTGATGCCGATGGACGATCCATTGCGCTTTGTAATTAACCTGCAACTTTCGAGGGTTGATTCTATTATATTGATTTATTGGATTAATTTGGTAATTTGCTTTTCTAACCAAAAACCAATTCATGAAACCAATTAGCGCATTTCTCCTTGTACTCTTATTTATTGGCTGTCAGCCTCAATCCACAAACGAAAGCAAATTACTACCGGATTTGTCAGAAGTAACCCCGGAATCTGTAGGTATATCCTCTACAAGATTGGAGAGAATTGACAAGGTAATAAATGAATACATTGAAAATAACTGGATCCCTGGCGCCGTAGCCGTAATTGCACGCAAAGGGAAAGTTGTTTACAAGAAGAGTTTTGGGTTCAAAAATGTTGAACAAAGCCTGGAAA
>CAZONK010000131.1:0-4035 GCA_964581095.1 uncultured Roseivirgaceae bacterium | reverse complement strand
AAAGTTGTTTACAAGAAGAGTTTTGGGTTCAAAAATGTTGAACAAAGCCTGGAAATGAAAACCGATGATATCTTCAGGATTGCTTCACAAACCAAAGCAATCACGTCGGTGGCATTAATGATGCTATACGAAGAGGGGGAATTTCTGCTCGATGACCCTGTGCATAAATATATTCCGGAATTTGAAAATCCCGTGGTACTTGTCGAGATTGATCTTGAATCCGGGAAATATGAAACCGAACCGGCCAAAAGTCAAATAACCTTTCGTCAGCTGCTGACACATACATCGGGTATTGGATATGGCTTTATTCATCCTAAAATGAATTTTTTCTACGAACCGGCCGGCATAACCGATGGCTTTGTGGTATCAGATGCCATCCTGGGTGCCAAGATCAAATTGCTGGCTAAACAACCCCTGCTTTTTGAACCAGGATCGGAATGGGCTTATGGATTGAATACTGATGTGGTTGGCTACCTTGTAGAAGTATTGTCGGGTATGACGCTTGAGGAATATTTCACAGAAAAAATATTTAAGCCCCTGGAAATGAATGATTCCCACTTTTACCTGCCAGAAGATAAATTAGACCGGTTGGTGACTATTTATGAAAGTACCGAGGATGGTATCAAACCGTCAGAGGATGAAAATTATAATTACCCCTTTGAAGGAGGAATGAGTTATTTCTCAGGTGGGGCAGGTTTAAATGCCACGGCCATGGACTATACGCGGTTTATGCAAATGCTATTAAACGGTGGTGAGTTAAACGGTCAAAGATTGCTGGGAAGGAAAACTATCGACCTCATCACTACCAACCAGATTGGTGATTTGCGGATCTGGGGAGGCGCTGAATTCGGACTGGGATTCGCTTTGGTTACAAATGAACAAAAGCACCTGACACTAAATTCTGTTGGCAACTATGCATGGGGTGGATATTTCAGTACTACCTACTGGATGGATCCTGAAGAGGAACTTTCGGCAACACTCATGACCCAGATGGCCCCGACAACACATGGTGAAGTTCATGATAAATTCCACGTATTGGTTTACCAGGCGCTGGTAGGGGAATAAAAGTTTAAATTGAGGCAAAGTGAGATACATCCACCTGTTTTATCCCTTTTTAGCATTTGTTCTATCAAATTGTACTGCCAAACAGGAACCGGAATTACCTGAACAAGGATCGCGCTGGACTATAGCAGAAGCACAGTCCTGGCAGCAAAAAACGGGTTGGCTGGTCGGGTGCAATTTTATTCCCAGTACTGCCATTAACCAATTAGAAATGTGGCAGGAAACCACATTCGATCCTGAAACAATTGACAAAGAACTGAATTGGGCCTCATCAATTGGTTTTAATTCAGTACGGGTTTATTTGCATGATATATTGTGGGTTCAGGATAGCACCGGATTTCTGAATCGCATGGATCAATTTCTTGATATTGCAGATAGCCACAACATTGGAGTACTTTTTGTATTACTGGATGGTGTTTGGAATCCATTCCCAAAACCCGGTGAACAACCTGAACCAATTCCTTTCCTTCATAATTCCGGATGGGTCCAGAGCCCTGGAAAGGACATCCTGGGAGATTCATCGAGTTGGAAGACGCTTGAACGGTATGTAAAAGGAACCGTTAGCCATTTTGCGGAGGATCCGCGTATCAATGGTTGGGATATTTTTAACGAACCTGATAACAGGTTTGGTGATATTGACATTGAAAATAAGCAGGAGATGGCATTTGAACTATTAAAAAAAGCTTTCGAATGGTCACGTCAGGTCAATCCAAGTCAGCCACTAACTGCTGGGATATGGTACGGTAATTGGGAAGCCGATAGCCTCAATAAAATCAGTTCCTATATGGTGGAGGCCTCAGATATCATTTCATTCCATGCTTACGGTGCCCCCGATCCCTCACAAAAAAATATCCTGAAACTTATGAGATATAACCGTCCTCTTCTTTGCACCGAGTACCTGGCGCGTGGCAATAACAACAATTTCGAAACAATGTTGCCATTTCTTAAAGAGAATAATATAAGCGCTTACAACTGGGGATTGGTCGATGGCAAAACCCAGACAAAATTTCCATGGGATAGCTGGAGCAAAAAATACACCGGTGATCCGGATCCCTGGCACCATGATATTTTTCGGAAAGATGGTACACCTTATCGTGAAGATGAAGTAGAAATAATCAGGTTGGTTACATTAATTAAGTAACCCGATCAATATAATTCAGTTTATCATATCGGTTTCTGCTATACAGACGTAGTGGCTATCAACCAGTATAACTATCCGAGATAGCTTAATGTTAATATTTTATGCAGAATTGTCTGCATACCAAGAAACCGCCATGCCGTACAGCCAATTGTATGCCCGTGCGTTCTCTTCGTCATTGGGGGCAGCCATACTCTTTGGCGAGTCTAGATTTGTGTGGCTGCTTTCGGCTACTTGCCAATGTGTATGGATGAAGGTCTGGCCATATTTTAAAGATCAAGTACTGTAAGAAATTCACCAACAATTTTTAATTCATTTATTTCATCTTTAACTAAGACAATATTCTCAAAATTAGGGTCAAATGACATTGGTTTAAGAATGATTTTTTTGTGTTGCCAACTATCCTCGAATAAACCCTTTTCACTATGGTATAATTTTACTGTATAACCTGCTCCAAAATCCAAATCTTGAATATTATAATGTTTAACTAATACAATTTTCCCTTCTCTAGTGCCTCCAGGGTCTTTTTTGAATAAACACCATGAACCATTTTCGATTTTCTTATTCATTGATTCGCCTATAATTTGACATACAAAATATTCTTCGCTTGCTGATATATTAATTGGTAATTCTACCCATTGATAATTTTCATATTCATTATGAATTTGTAAATCACTAAAATCTCCAGCAGCAGCATAGATATCAAATAAAGGAACTGCATTTATATAGGGTTTAACATCTTTAAACGGAAGAATTCTGAGTTTACTTTCTGGTTTGTACGTTGTGATATGTTCTTTGAAATATTCACGTAAATTTTCATCACAAGCATAAATAAATGTACCTCTAATGCCTCTATACATAATAGTTTTGTAAATGTTAATTATGTAAGATTTAAGGTCTTCGATATCATCAATTCCTCTTTTTCCGTTTTTATCGAAATATTTGTTTACATCAATTTCTATTTCATTTGTCGTTTTATTAAACTTGATCTCTTCACCAAAAATGACACCTGTATAATTTAAATCATAACCTTGTGTGGTATGAATACAGCCTACTTCTTCGAATGAATTTTTTGAATATATCCAATCCTTATCTGTCTTATTCCATTGTAATTTTAATCCATCTATTTCAATATCAATAGCATCAAGTGTTGGCTGCTTACGTTTTGGGTCTGACAACCATGGCCAGGAATAACCTGCGATTAATCTGCATAAACCATAAGTCTCTTCTTTTGTGGTAAGTTGATCATACAAATCCTTAAGTGAATCAAAGATTAATAAATCGTAATTATCTGGAGCATAAAAACTTTTCTCTTTCCGTTTCAAGTTTAATAATTCATCTACAAAAGTTATATAGTCAATACCACCCCTTACACGCATTTGAGATTTCAGCTCAATTTTAATCGTATTATTGGTACTTAATAATTTATCAAAATGTTTCGGATCAATGTCTGAAGGTTTTACGGATTGCGCAGAATCATAAAAAAATATTTGATTCTTGCTATTGGCAATTATCCAATCTAACTCATTGCCCGTATCATCTAAACCTAATTTTCGGTTGTTTTGTCTGAAAACACCCATCCAGCTTATATTTTTATACTGCCGTAATCGATGAGCCTCATCGACTATCAATAGGTCATACTTTTTCTTAAAAGTGTCAGATGGACTTATTATCATCGATTTTTTTAAGCCCGGAATTTTACTAAAAACATTTTGTAAAGTTTTCCTAAGTGAAGTCATAGCAACAACTAAACCTATTTCAGCATCAGGATATTTATCTTTAGGGAACTTCTTGAATTAACACATTGATATACAGTTAAATAGTTGTATTTTGCA
>CAZONK010000130.1:0-9695 GCA_964581095.1 uncultured Roseivirgaceae bacterium | reverse complement strand
GATTGCACGCAGCCGGCACCATCATCATGGGCCCCATCACCCAAATCCCAGGAATCAAGGTGTCCGCCAACTACAATGTATTCATCAGGATATTGACTACCCTTAATTTCCCCAATCACATTGTAGGACAAAACATCAGGTTTCATTTCGCAGTGGGTTTCAAAATAGAAGCTTAAGTCAGGATCATCTTTCAGCAGGGAGCTCAGAAGATTCGAATCGTTTGTTGAGAGTGCTACAGCTGGAATTTTCGGTACGCCATCAGCATAGTTCGTTGCACCTGTGTGCGGAATATCATCCTGTGACAAATTCATGGATCGGACCACAACACCAATAGCACCAAGTTTGGCGGCCTCTATTGGACCTGAACCACGCTGGTTAACAGCACCGCCATACGCCCTGAAGGTATTGATATGTGTTGGATCCAGGGGCCTGCTGAAAAAAACAATTTTCCCCTTTACAATACCACTACCCAATTTTCGTAGTTCTTCAAAATTCTTCACCTCCACAACCTGGGCAGATATACCACCGGGCCCGGTACCGATTGAGTTACCAAGTGCACAAATATTTACAGATGAGGATCCTATTTTTTTACTATTTACAATTTTCGCTTTTTCTACAGTGCCTCTCACCCAGTGAGGGACCAATACTGGTTGTAGAAACACAGTGTCAAATCCAAAATCAACCATGACCTCCTTTGTATATTCCACAGCTGCGGCTGCCTGGGGGGAACCCGCAAGCCGTCCACCAATTTCATTGCTCAGGTATTCAAGGACCTCATAGCTTTGGCCATTTGACAAGGCTTCATTAAATATTTTTCTTACCTGTTCTTTGTCTTGGGCAAACAGAAGTACACTGCCAAGTAGAAAAAATGAAGTATATAGATATCTCATGTCATTGTTTTATTTATAACAAATATGGTTTCAATCTTATAGAATCCAACAATGAATTTGATGGAAATGTGAGATTATTGAACGAATCGCTAATTCACGTAGATTTTTGTTAATTCCCAAATCAGGTACATCACATAAATAATGATCAGAAAATATCCTAACCTAGGCCCAATTTTCCACTTTTTAAATAAGAGTGCAAAGAAAATAAAGATGGCCGAACCGAATAATATAAGAATGGAAACATCCAGTGTTTCCTGGTTATCTCCAATGATATTATCTCCGGTAATTATAATATAAAGGAGCCAGGGAAGTCCAAGTCCTATAAAAATGTCAAAGATATTTGACCCAACTGCGTTTGAAACAGCCATTCCTCCACGTCCTTGCTTTGCAACAATTACCGATGAAATCATATCAGGAACAGATGTTCCTACAGCTAATACTGTGAGTGCAATGATTACTTCCGGGATTTGAACAATGTTTGCAAGGCCAATTGCGCTTTCCACAAGTACCCAGCAAAGGGCAGCAATAATTATAATGGATATAATAAAATTTGAGAAATAGAACCTGGAGGGAGGAAATAGTTTTTCAAGTAACACATCCAATGGGATCAGCATTCTTTTCCAACCTGTTTTTAATTCTACATCTTCTTCTTCTTCTTCTATTTTATCCTTTTCTTTATATGGGAATATTTTACGCCAGTTTACAACCGCCATAATGTAACCTCCATAAAATATTACCAATACGGCAGCTTCCAGCATGGTAACAACCCCATCATTTAGTACAATAAACAGAGATGCAATCGAAAGGGCGTAAAAAAGAAGATCTCTCACTACGGGTTGCCATGATAAAACTGATGACCTTACAACTGCAGAAGCTCCAATTATTACAAGGAGGTTGAACAAAGCAGAACCTACGATGGTTCCGATCCCGATTACACTATGATCACCGGGCCTGACAAGGGCAATAATTGCTACAAAAAGTTCCGGGGCACTTGACCCAATTGCCATTAAGGTGGCACCGGCCATATCATGCGACATGTTAAAACGCTGGGCAATTTTATCCAAAGCAGGAATAAAATACCGGTCACTGACCTCGGCAAGAAGGTAAAAGGAAACAATTAGAGCAAAGAAATAGACTAACAGCGCCATTAAAACAGAATATTCTTATTCTCAGGGATATAACCGATATTGTGAGCGGTGCAAGCTACTAATTTATTGTTTAAAATAATTTAAAAAATTACAGTAAATACCAGCATACTCCAATATCAATAAGGTTACATTGATAGGTTAATATTAGAATAGGTAACCAAGTCTGAAATAAAATCGTAGTTCTTCCTCAGATTGTCCTAATTCAAACGCAAGTACGGCACTGTTTAACGGTGCAAACCAGATTCCACCCCCATACCCCTGGTGGACTTTATTGGATACCTCACCTTCTACCCAGACTCTACCTGCATCATAAAACCCATTAAGGCCGATAGTCATTGGTATAATCCTGCTTTTCACACGGGCCAGGTGATAGCGAAGTTCAACATTTGTGAATGCTTTTCGATCACCAATGAATCGAGTTTTACGATAACCTCTTAAAAACTGTACCCCACCGAGTAATTGACCCTGGTAGTATTCATAAGATCCGTAATTCTGCCCCAGTCCCGCCCTTGCAGCAAATGTAAGCTTGGTGGGTAATCGAAAAGTATGATAGAACGAAAATGTTGTTTGCAATCGGGTAAATCTGTTTGATGCATTATTCAATCCTGTATAGCCGCGCAAATCGGTATTCCAGTAAATTCCGCGTTCGGGAAAATTGATATTGTTTCGAGTATCAAAGACCAATTTTAACGCCAACCCCTGGTATGTTTTCCATGAGAAAATACTTGAATCCCCGGAAGCCTCAGCAAAATCCAGAATGGACCTGTCATCTCCTTCATAATCCTGTTGTGTTACAAATCCCTGCCAATGAAACCCGAAGTCAAAGTTTATTTTTGTTCCCAGCCTTTTAGATAGCAATCCCTCTGCAGAATAATGTTCAAACCTGACTTGATAATATTTAATTGCCCTTTCAACATTTTTGACCTGGTCAATATCCTGGTCAAATACTGTTTCGTTTCCCAGGCCAAAAAAGTTAGTTGTATAATTAGGCGCCTGGGCAACCAGGTTTAATTTGAAGTCGAGTTTCCGGATAACATTGGTATAGGTAGATCGATACCTGAAGTCCCAGGAGAATGTTTTTGGGGCAACACTTCCAAGAAAAAAGTGCTGGCTTTTAAAGGGGTCCTTTCGAAAACCGTGCTTTGTTGCCAGAATTCCACCCCCGATAAATATTCCGTCATCAATATTATAATTAAGTAGTGCAAGAGGGGCAGCAAAATTGTACATAAAATCTTTTCGATCGTAATGATTAACCATGGGATCATTTGAAGTTTTATTGGCAGCTTCCTTTCCCAGGTTTAGTATGGTATTATCCTTCGTGTCATAAACGTATGTTTTTTTGGGAAGGCCCCTAACCCTGCTGTTATCTGTTACTTCATCTTTCCCTGATCCGCCAATCACCCTGATTTTGATCCCTTTGTTTACCTCGCCAAATATTTCGAATATATCCTGACCTTTCAGACCGTACAACCGGATTTCATTTGTTTCAGACATATGGAATGTTCGATCATATAAAAGTTTTGACTCCAGGCTTTTTGAAGTAATCTTAAATACCCTGACTCTTGTTTCCCCATTATCAAGACGATTGACTTTGAAATAATCTTTTTTATTGGAACCAACAACATTGACTTCATGCGCCAGGAATTCATAATATTCCATAGCGAAATCCCCAAGTTTTTCACGACGAACCTTAAGCTTGGAAGCGATTTCATCACCAATCAATTGATATACTGTATCCTGCCAAACAGAAAGCGCTTTTGCAATTACTGAGTCTGTCATATTTTGTTGGAGGGTGTTTACTGATTTTTGCCAGTCCTGTCTGTCCATTTCACTTAAAAAACTCCTGTCAAAATACCGGGCGTTGAACATAAAACCAGCTGGATTTTTGAGATCATAATCGAATCCCTGAAATTTTGGCATCGCCCATTTCCTTTTTACAATATTCATTATTAGGCCATTGTTTATAAAAAATGCATTGTCCCTGTCACGTGGGATGGGACGATACATTTTACCTTTTTTCTTCTTGTTATTGAAAACCGCCCAACGCCACTGATCATCGTGTCTGTCCCAATCTCCTATATACAAATCGAATATTCTTGATTTAAGAACCCACTGTTGATCAACATAATTATCGTTGTCCTTGTAGAGGTTTTTTAGCATATCGATTGTGCTGTATATTTTTTTGGGGTTACCAAAACTGTCTACATCTTTTCGGTTACCCGCAGGCCTTTCCTCAAACAGTACCAGCATATTGGCAAAATCATATCGGTAAGCTCCAAAACGGGGATCATCAGGCACATATAATAATTTCGGATTTGTATGATAAATACCGGCAGCTTCTGCCAAACCAGGGACTGCAATTGCTCCATAAGGATTTGATGCTGATACCTGGTCCTGGATCAGGTCCGCCGCAACCGTTTCCCGAAATACTATGGGTACAGCTTTTTCAGCGAACTTTTCAATGGATCGTATTACATATTGTTTGCCATTATTTGTTTCGAGCCGCAATGATTTTGTTTGCATACCCCCACCACGCTGTAAAATTTTCAAACCACCTTTTTCATTTCCAATGTCAAGGTATGGTATCGTAACTGGTGCCGCCCAAACATCCCGATAATTTTCACCTACCAGCCAATACTTCGATGAATCTATCAGGTATTGAATACTTGCTGCTGTAGTTGCGGTACTGTCTTTGAAATTATGATGCTCAGAATATTCAGATACAGTTTCTTCAGGGGTATAAATTGAATTCAGAATCTCCTTTTTGAAAAGTGTACTGTCGTTTTCATTTAAGTAAACAATGTCCACTTTCCCGCTATTATAAAAATCAAGACGAGCGAATCCAATGGTCTCACTTACAAATTCAGCATACCCCTTTAACTTTACAGGGGTAATTTTTGATCCGGAACCACTTACGATATAATTAACTCCATTTTTGAATGAATATTGAAGGTTGTGTTCATGTCCTGCAACATGGATGATGTTTGGGTATTTTTCAAAGAGTTTGACCATGGGTTCACTAAAATCACGGTAAACAGGATTGGCAACATCCTGAATGTTGCCAATATGCTTACGGTAAAGTGGGTAGATCGAACCTATGATGGGCAGTGGCAGGTATAAACCTGAACTGATATTTGTCAATGGGAAGATATGATCTTTCCAGGTAGCCACTCCACCATGTATTCCGTACGTGAACATGGGATGGTGAGAGGCAATCACTATCTTCTTCCCTTTATTTCGATTAATTATGTCTTCAAGGATTGCCAGGATTTCACCATTAGATCTTCCCTGGCATCCTTCGTCGATCCCGGGTTTTGACCAGGGATGTAAAAACCATTGGGAGTTCAACAGAATGAGAACCAGATCATCCCTAAGATTTATTTCTACCGGTCCCGGACAACCATTGTCAGGTAGATATACATCCAGGCTGTCCATATACATTTCAACATGCTCCTCCTGAAAGTTATTAACCGCCATCCCATTTTTCTTTCCCTTTTCCCAGTCATGATTACCTGGAATTACAAACACATTTCCTCCCAAATTTTTCGCAGCATCCAACTGTGCATTGATTATGGCTTCTGCGGTAATTCTGTAATTATCGTCCTCAGAGGGCATTCCACGAGGATAAATATTATCACCAAGAAATACTACAGAACTATTTGAACCCATTATTTTCAGATGATTTGAAAGCGATTTCATTTGTGGAGAGTTGATGATCGAAGGTTCTCCTGCATCCCCTACTAAAAAAATAGAATAATCCGGCTTCGACTGACCGAAAAGGGCAGAAGAAATCATAAGTAAAACAACTAACGCTAAATACCTGTTGAGAAACACAGATCGTTATTTGATGATGTATGAATATTTTAAAAGTTTGGCACTCGTACCGCTTCCCTCATTTGAAATATACATCGTGCCATTGCTTGTAAAACACAGACCTTCCGGTTGACGAAATAAATAAGGATTCAATTGAGTGAAGTTCACTATGTTTTCATCAGAGTCCATGATAAGTAGAGCTTTGCCGGTGCTTGTTAGAATGTATAGTTCATTTGAAACAGGGTGGACTGCAATTGCAGACGGTTTAAAATTGATTTTTTTTGGAAGGGTAATACCTGATTCATCAACATATTTTTTAATTGCTTTTTTTGTAACTGAACAAAACGGCTTTGTGATTAATTCCCCAGAAACTAAGTCATAAATAAAAACTGATTTCCCTTTTGAATCAGTGGCATCGGGTGTTCCTCCTTCTTTTGAAGCCAGGAGAAGGCTGTTACTTTCTGGATGATAGCACAAACCTTCCATTTCACTTTTTCCATAAATCAATGTTTCAATTTCCTCTGCTTCAACGATGTTCTTGTTTTTATCCGGATATTTAAATTTGTATAACAAACCATTGCTATTTAAAACAAAAACGTTGTTTCCAACAATTTCAATACCTTCGTAATCACCTCTTCCTCCAAAGTTTATTTCCCTTACTATCTCACCATTAGTTGGATCAATAACGTAAACAATACCCCTCTCATCCTGAATTGCCAGCAAATATTTATCCTGATAATTTGCAAGGCCAGAAATTTCGACAAGTTTTGAAGATAGAGTATAGGTTGTGTCAGGATCATGGAGCTGATAGGGGAATTGCTCATAAAGGCTTGGAGGATATAACTTTTCATTGAATTCTCTTGTTGAACTTTCACAGGAAACTAAAAAAGACTGTATGATTAAAAGAAAGTAAATGGATGACCGAATTATTTTGCCTTTCATTGGTTTTATTTTAATTATTATTAATAGAGTTAATTTTATACATTTAAACAACTAAAATCAGGTTTATGTTTTCAAAATCTGCAATTATTATAGAAACCAGAAAGTTTGTCCACAAGATTCTGGATGAGGAAATTACGGAGGATTATTATTACCATAATTTTGCACATACCGAAGAGGTAGTGGATGCCGCTAAAGAAATTGCAAAAGTCTCAGAATTGAGTGAGGAGGACACAGAACTTGTAGTTGTAGCAGCATGGCTCCATGATATCGGATACTCGAAAACATATGAAGACCATGAAACTGAAAGTATTGCCATGGCAAAAGCATTTCTTTCAGATCAGGATTACCCCGAGAACAAAATCAATATTGTTCTAAACGCAATTGAAGCCACACGTATTCCACAGAAGCCAAAAGACAAAATTGGACAGGTGTTATGTGATGCTGATTTGTACCATTTGTCAACCGGTAAGTTCATGACAAAATCATTGCTCCTTAAAAAAGAGCAGGAAGCACATGGAACAAAAGACCGCACGGATGATGAATGGAAAAGCGAGACAATTCGATTTGCCAATGTCCATTCTTACTTTACAAACTTTGGCAAATACGTACTGGATCCGAAAAAAGCAAAAAATATAAAAAAATTGCGCAAAACAAAAATTGGGAAAGATACTGACAAGTATGTAGGCCAATTGCAGTCGAAACTTGTAAAACTTCAGAACAAAATTGACAGTGATAGAGAACTGAAGCCTACGCGTGGCATCGAGACAATGTTTCGTATCACTTCTAAAAATCACCTTACTTTGAGCGGGATGGCTGATAACAAAGCCAATATCATGATTTCTGTCAATGCCATCATCCTCTCTATTATACTTTCGGTATTATTCAGAAAGTTTGAAACAGATCCTCAATTGGTTATCCCCGCATTGTCTTTAATGATCACTTCACTCACTACCATCGTATTTTCAATTCTTGCAACCAGACCCAATATTTCAAAGGGGAAGTTTACCGAAGAAGACATTAAAAACAGGGAAACAAACCTGCTGTTTTTCGGAAATTTCCATGGTATGGGTGTTGATAATTATTTGTGGGGAATGAAAGAAATGATGAAAGATGGCAATTATTTATACGATTCGTTAATCAAGGATATCTATTTTCTTGGCGTAGTGCTTGGTAAAAAATATAAGCTGCTTCGCATCTCATATACTGTATTTATGTTTGGTCTTATTTTTTCAATCATACTCTTCGTGTTAGCACAATTGTACCCGTGGATATTTGCGGTAGAATTATAGTGTACCGGATAAAAATATTTTACTACCAATGACATTTCTTCAAACCCGAAAAATTCATTTGGAGGTGGATAAAATGGGTGTAAAGTGTTATATTTGAGATAGTTAACAACAAAAACAACACTTTAAAGCATACCCAAATATGAGCAGTAAAATTACAGCATTTTATCGAGGAAATACACAAGTTTCCGTTGATTTTTCGGCTAGCGAAATCAGTTCGGACGGAGCCATTGTTTTACTAGAGAAGCTAGAGAAAAAACATAAACTTATAGATTATTTTAGTCAACTCATCCCTGATTTTCGAGACCCTTTTCGTACTGTCCACAGTATAGAAAAACTGCTCAAACAACGTGTATTCACCCTGATGCAGGGCTATGAAGATACCAATGATGTTGAACACTTAAAAAATGATCCACTCTACCAAGACATACTGGATGGCCAGATGGCATCGCAACCTACCTTGTCCAGGTTCGAAAACAGATTTGGAAAGAAAGGTATTTTTGATGTATGCTATGGCTGGGTTGATCGTTATGTAGCTTCATTGAAAGGGCGGAAGCAAATTATCATCGATATAGATGCCACCGATGATCCTACCTATGGAGCACAACAACTATCAATGTACAATGGCTATTATGGTCAATTTATGTATAATGAATTATTTTTTCATGATGGCCATACCGGTCAGATTATTGTACCCATACTACGTCCGGGCAACAGCCATTCCAATAAATGGTATGTAGCCATTCTAAAACGTGTGGTCCAAAAGATACGTGCCGCTTACCCACAACTCAAAATCATTATCCGGGCAGACAGCGGCTTTAGTTGCCCTGCATTTTATCATTTGGCAGACCAGTTTGAGTTGGGCTTTGTGATGGGACAGGCCAGTAACGAAGTGCTGAAACGAAAGGTAAAAAGAGCTGAAAAGGCCGTAGGGCATTTATATGTAAGAGAGGGTATCAAACACCAACATTTTATAAGCCACACCTATAAAGCAAAAAGCTGGCCCAAAGCCCAGCAGTGTTACTCAAAAGTGGAAAGTACCGGCAAGGGGCTCAACGTACGCCATATTGTAAGTAACCTGCCACAAAGAGATGCCCGCAAAATCTACTTTGATTTATATGTGAAGCGAGGAGAGGCTAGCGAGAATCGGATCAAAGAGGTGAAAAATATGTGCTTCTCCGACCGGCTATCCAATCATGGCTTTTGGGCTAATTTTTCCCGATTGTTAATAAGTTCCCTGGCCTATGAGATGTTTCTGCTCTTGAAGTCGGCCATTGGTAAGACAACTGTCGAGGAAGCAAAAAAGTGGTGCATTGATACCATCAGGGTTCGCTTGCTAAAGATTGGTGCCACTTTGAAGAAAACGAAAAGGAGAATTTACTATCAACTCTCCAAAGCCTTCGTGTACCAAGACTTATTCCGGCAACTTATCGCTCAGTAAGGGTTGTTGAAAACCAGGGCAACCAAAGGACAAGTGCGTTTTGTCCACAAAACCGCATCTAAAAGATGAAAAAATTGACCATCGGCAGTCAGTAAAAGTAGTCCAAGGATCAAATTCACACCCTAAATAAAATAAATTGGTTGAATCAAGTTAGACTTTTAGCTCAAATGAAAAA
>CAZONK010000129.1:0-9760 GCA_964581095.1 uncultured Roseivirgaceae bacterium | reverse complement strand
TAATTCATTTAAAATTTCTTCAAATATTTCACGAAACCTATCAAGCTGACGAGGTTGCTCAGCAGTAATAATGTTTACAATACCAGCTGACTGATTATTGCTGAGATTTTGAGCCAGCAAATCAAAATTTTTGTTAAAAGAAGGTTGTGACGTGGACTCAAACCGAAATTCAGAATCTGGTTTTGGGCTGAACCGGTTTCCAAACTCAATATTTACCAATCGCTTCAATGAAGATTTAAAAGACTCTGTAGTTTCAAATAGCTGATCAGGGTTTAGAACTACCTGGGTATTATCGCTATTTTCTAAAATGGTCTCGAATTGCTCCGTTACTTTTTTGAACTGTACATCAAGCTGGTCCAATAAAAACTGGGTATCCTTCAGCCAGACTTTTGTATTTGCAGGAAGAAAATCCAGAAGGGATTGCCGCTCTTCCTTTACCATTCGTGTTTGTACGTTTGGAATTATGTTTATTGTCCGGATGGAGTCCTGCGACAATTGACTGGAAGGATCGAATGTTCGGATACTTTCGATTTCATCACCGAACAACTCAAGTCTGTAAGGAAGTTCATTTGCAAACGAGTAAATATCAACGATTCCACCCCTGATTGCATATTGGCCTGCTTCATATACAAAATCAGTCTTTTCAAAATCATACGTACTCAGTAGTTCTCCAAGAAATTCAATATCTACCTTTTCGCCAATTTTGGCTGTAAAAGTATTTTCACGTAAACTCCGTTTGTTAATTACTTTTTCAGACAGGGCCGCAGGAAATGTAACAATGAGTTCTCCCGATGAAGCTTTATTATTTATCTTATTCAGGATTTCCGCCCGCATAAGGATGTTTGCATTCTCCGTTTCATCAAAAACGTAGGGTTTTTTGTAGGAGGATGGGAAAAACAATATCTCTTTTCCATCCAGAAGATATTGCAGGTCATTATGAAAGTAGGCAGCTTCCTCTTTGTCCTGCATGATAAAAAGAAATGTTTGATGGTTGAGCTGGAAGACAGATGATGCAACAACGGCATCGAGACTTCCTGATAATCCTTTAAGGGTTACCCGGGTCTGTTGGTTTGGTTTTATGATTTCAGCGATGCTTTGGATAAACCCGCTTTCTTTATATACCTGTATAATGTCTTTTGCCTTCACAGTTAATTTTAAGAGGATGCAAAAGTAAACAAAGGATTTGGAGGATTATTTAAATCAATGTGAATCTCAAGGATCACTAACGTCATTGCGAGCGTAGCAAAGCAATCTGTTCATTCAAATCATACGGATTGCGTCATCCTTCAGTTTTGCATTAAAGGTTGATAACAGGGGGATAATAAAGCGCGAACATCCATTTTTGCACACTGAACAACGAATGATTTATTTATCGAAATAGTGAATTCAACAATTTTAATTAATAATATCGTATGGATAATTATGAATTGCTGTGTAATATCGGGACAAAATTAACCGCAATGAAATCCATACAATATTTACCAATCACATTTATCCTTTTTATTATGTCTCAGTGCTCCCCGAGTACGGAATACCCGGTTGTAGATTTGAAATTATATGGGAGTAATTCGTGTGATCATTGTAATGAATTTAGGGCAAAGCTTGAAAAAGAGGAGATCAAATACACGTTCTATGATGTAGAAAGGGATCAGCTGAAAGCCAATGAAATGCTGGAAGCTGTGCACTCGATCAATTACTATGATTACATTTCATTTCCGGTGGTTGTGTTTGATAAATATGTTTTTATTAACCCACCTTTTGAACAGGTACAGCTTACACTGGAGAAAATGGCCCTACAAAAATAATATTGGATAAAATTTCTCATTTTGAGGTCATATAGTCAAATTAGCAAAACTGTTTTAAGTTCTCTTCATAATAAATATATAAAATGGGTTATTTGGCACTCGTATTAGTATTGGTCCTGTTTGTGGCAGCAATTGTATCTCCATGGGTTTTACCAAATAAAATGGTAAGTAAGCACAAAAAAGACCACGACTATTAACTGAATTACTGGATTTAGTTTATTCAATCCCTTCCAAAAAATATTTTTGGTTTCGTTTTATATACATGCCTGGTAAGCATATAAATCATAGTACCTTCCATTTCAACTAATAAGTTCATCATAGGTACACTGTTCAGCGCGATCCGGCCATTTTCTATAACTAAAATCTGATTTGCACTAGGCCTGTGTGCAATTACCAGTGTGGTACGACCATCCATCAATTTATTCAAGCTCTCCTGAATGAATTTTCAAAATCCAGGTTAGAAATGTCCTCATCCAAAAAGAAGAATTTTTGGATTGGACAGGATAGACCTGGTAATGCCTACCCTTTATCGTTGTCCTCCAGATAATTTTACACCCCGCTCATTAATGTGGGTTCAAGTCCATCTTCAAACCGGTTTTTTTGCAATTGGACTCATTGACACTGAATTCAATAATTGGGTAATGCTGTTTTCCTGACTAAAATCAGTTTCAATCCTGAAAAAAGACATTGCGAACCTGCAGGGGTTTAATATAATTTTACTTTTTCCTGAAACTGGAATTATATGAAACATTTCCTGGTATTTGCTTTTACACTTTTTTTATCAACTTCAACTTTTTCGCAGGAAATCATAAAACCAAAACACCAGTCCCCCCCCTCTCATGATACACGAAATTTTATTGGATTGTTTGTTGGGAATACCTCGATAGTACAATCAGGATTTCACTTACCCACTATTGGACTGGAGTACGTACGGGAAATAACACCAAATTTTGGACTGGGTATTATTACTGAGTACGAATTGGGTACACACATAGTTCAGGAAAACGAAGCTGGTCAGATAGTTTCAGAAGTGGAAAGGGAGCAAGCGTTTTTAATACTACCCAGTGCATTCATTCGAATTTACAAGGGATTGATTTTTAGTGCAGGATATGGGGTTGAATTGGAACATAAACAAAACCTGGCCCTTTCCAAGATTGGATTGGAGTATGCATTGCCATTGCAAAACTTCAATTGGAAGGTAGTGCCAAGTGTTAGCTGGGACCACACCCGGTTATTTGATGGGGTGGTGTATGGGTTTATAATAGGTTGTGCTTTTTAAATAGTATCGAATACCTAACGATTGTTATTAATCATCCATTCTTCCTGGTTATATTCTTGCCTCGTAAGTATAGAGTTCGAAATACCTGCCGTTTCTGCCAATAAGTTCATCGTGAGTTCCCTGTTCGGCGATCTGACCATTTTCAATAACTAAAATCTGATCTGCACGACGTATAGTGCTGAGCCGGTGTGCAATCACAAGTGTTGTACGACCATCCATCAATTTATTCAGGCTCTCCTGAATGAAAGATTCACTTTCAGTATCCAGGTTGGAAGTAGCCTCATCCAAAAGGAGAATTTTTGGATCCGACAGGATTGCCCTGGCAATGGCAACCCTTTGTCGCTGCCCACCTGATAATTTAACTCCCCGTTCACCGATTAGAGTGTCAAGTCCATCCTCAAATCTGTCAGCAAATTCTTTTACATGGGCTGAGGCTACTGCATGCAACAATTGATCTTCCGTTGCATCAGGACGGGGAAACAGGATATTCTCCCTGATTGTACCTTCAAAAAGGAAATCATCCTGCAAAACTACTCCCAGGTGTTTTCGATAGCTGTCCAGTGTGACAGTTGACATATCCACACCATCGATAGCAACATTTCCTGAATCAGGAATCAGGAAAGAAGCCGCCAGGCCTGCAATTGTTGATTTGCCGGATCCTGAGCTGCCTACGAGAGCTATTACTGATCCTGCAGGAGCTTCAAAAGAGATGTTGTGGAGAACCTCCTTTCCGCCATCATAAGCAAAAGAAACATTTTGGAAAGAAATATCTCCCTTGATTTGCTTCAGATTAGTGGTACGAGAAGAAAGGGTTTCTTCCAGCTCCATATTCATAAGTTCCTCCGTCCGGTCGAGGCCCGCAAACGCTTCAGTGATCTGGCTCCCAATGTTACTCATTTGTACAATTGGAGCGATCAGAAATCCCAGGTATAGCGTAAATGCAAAAAAGTCGCCAAGGGTTAGTGCGCCCTGCATGATCAGGTACCCACCGATACCCATAATACCCACACTGGCAAGGCCCAGCAGTAAAGTAGAAGCACTTGTAACCAGGCTGGTTGTAGTGAGTGTTTTTTTGACATTTTCAAATAGTCTTTCTACCCCCGCTTCAAATGTTTTCACCTCCTGATTTTCGGCATTGAATCCTTTAATAACCCTGATTCCATTGAGGGATTCGGTGAGCCTTCCGGTGACTTCAGCATTAATTTCTCCCCGTTTGCGAAATATAGGTCGGATGATTGAAAATGCTTTGAGGGAAATCGCCCCAAATATTATCAGCGGAACCATAACGTATAAGGTCATTTGTGGACTGATGCGGATAAGGAGTACAAATGCTATGATCGACGTAAGCACACCACCAAATAGCTGGACCAACCCGGTACCAACAAGGTTTCGGACACCTTCTACATCTGTCATGATCCGCGAAACCAGTTCCCCGCTTTTGGTGTTGTCAAAAAACCGAATGGGCAGGCGAATTATATGTTGCTGCACCTGAGACCTCAATTTTGCAATGAGGTGCTGTGCCTCAACGCTTAGAAGTTTTGTAAGTGCAAAAGATGTAGTGGATTGGATTATGAGTGCTCCTGAAACTGCTAGCAGTAACATTTTTAACATCTCCATATCCTTGTTACCGATTACATCATCAATCAGGAATTTTGTTGCACCGGGAAGTACCAGGCCCGAGAGCCTGTTGATAATGATGAGAAACAGACCAAGTAAAAGTAAATTCTTCCGCGGTAGAATAATGGTGCGAAATACTTTGCCCATTGTTATTTTACCCTTGGGCTTGTCTTTGTTTTTTGCCATAACGGGTAAAATTAAAGACTACGTGTCTAATTGCCATCAAAAATGAATGTCAATCAGGAGATCAAAATTATTGTTTATGGCTTTTAAACGAAAAATTAAAGGACAGTCTCCTAGCGAAATTATTATTACCTAAAGTTTTTCTGTGAACCAATACATTTTACGCAGATCCAATAGAACTTTTTGAAACAGGTTGCGACTGTGCTTGTAGGTTTTGTATAAATACAACGATGTTTTACGAAGTTGGCGTGAGCGGATGATTGTGCTATGCAGATTTTCAGCGGTAAGATTTTCTTTTAAGATGTAGTTATCAACATCTGCAGCAATTCCAAGTTCTGCATTATCGGTTTTTAAAAGGGTGACAGGAATTTCCCTTGTCTTGGGGTTTCTATGGATTCGCTTGATCAGACGATTGAGTTTGGATTTGCTAAACCTGTCGTCAATGATAATGGAATAAGGCCGGAATCTTCTGATACGACGAAATATTCGGGTAAGGTCAAAAGCAATATGCGTTACAAAGCGTGGATTTTTAAATCCAGCCAGCCGATAATAAATATCACGGATCTCGGTAGGGTTATTGCCTACCAATAATATATCCATTTTGCTGTTATCAACACTATTTGTACCGGTTGTCATTCTTAAAAATGTATTTTTCAATTTATAACGAATTTACCTTTTATTAAATTCACCGAAGCCAAACTTTTGAAATTTATTTAAATAATTTTCAATATCAATTCCTAAAAAAAAGGAATTGTTTTTCGCGCTCAAGTAGATACAGGGAATCCTTATACTTTACCGGGGATTAAGGATCAAATCAATTCTATCCATTACATCTTCCAGGTGATAGCGGGACATTCCCGACATTCTTGGAATGGCACCTTTGATATCCCTGGAAATACGTTTCAAATTTGCTTTGGCAGCAGATCGAATATCCGATTGGCTTACATTAATTTTAGTTGGTGAGAAGAAACTACTTTTATATTCCTCGGCAATCAGGTATTCCATCCTGTCGATGTATGCCTTCTGCAAATTTCTCCTGTATAAACCAACGCTGTTTCCGGATCGTAGTTCTGACCAGATACCGATGCGCAAATCTGTCATCAATTCCAGTATAGAATAAGCACTGTTTCCATTGATTGCTTCATTTTCCAGCATCCGGGCCATTCGGTCAAAGCTATACAGACCGTTGAGGGTTCTTACTTGTGTACTTCGGATCCTTTCTACCGCCCCGGTAAATTCAATTTTACCCTGGATCTCATTATTAAACATCCATGAAGGTGTTTTGAATAGCTGGTCATTAAGAAACTTAACAGACTCTTTTTGTTTCTTTTTTGTTACGTGTGTAAAAACTTCCCCTGCCTGATCGGCTGATTTATTGTACCGGTATATTCCACCCACATTGTTTCTAACATGACCCATGTAACGATTGTACTGACGTAATACCTGGCCGTACATCTCTTCGAGGTTGTCATAGTTTTCTCCATCTTCCGTAGTCCATTTTACCAGATTGGGTACTATTCGCTTGAGATTGGCAATGCCGTACATCGATGCTTTTACAGCATCATCGCCCAGGTCTTCAGTTTGTGAAGAGGGGTCAATGAAGCTGCGTGCGCCAAAACGGTACTTGGGATCCTCAGCTTTCTCTAATATCCATTGATGAAGCGTAACTCTTTCTTCTTCAGCGGAATTGGCTTCAGGTATTGGCCGATAACCCCACTTAATTGAGTGAAGGTCATATTCTCCAATTTCCGGATAGAAACTTGTGACACCATCGCCAGGTTGAGCGATGTAATTAAAACGTGCATAATCCATTATTGAGGGTGCCGTACCATGGGTACTCGTAAAAGTAGCTGATCGTAGCGAATCCACAGGGTATGCAGGGCTTGAGCCCATGTTGTGGGGCAATCCCAGGGTATGGCCTACTTCATGTGCTGAGACAAACCGGATCAGCTGACCCATCATTTCATCATCAAATTTTACTTTTTGAGCATTTTTGTTAACAGCAGCAGTCTGGATGAAAAACCAGTTTCGAAGAAGGTTCATCACATTGTGGTACCATCCGATATCACTTTCAATGATTTCACCTGACCGTGGATCAGATACATGGGGACCGTAGGCATTTTGAACATCAGACGCAAAATATCGGATCACCGAATAGCGTGCATCCTCCGGACTCCATTCGGGGTCTTCTTCTTTGGTTGGGGGATCCATTGCACGAATTGCATTTTTAAAACCGGCTGCTTCAAATGCTTTGTTCCAGTCATCTACTCCCAGTTTAAGATAGGGACGCCATTTTTCAGGAGTGGCAGGATCGATGTAGTAGATTATGGGTTTTACAGGTTCAACCAGTTCACCCCGGTTAAATGCTTCCATGTCTTTGGGCTCAAGTCGCCAACGATCCAGATAAGTCCTTTTCGTAGCTTTTTGCTCATCCAGGCCGTAATCAACCTGTGTGGTAGTGAACCAACCAATTCTTTGATCATATATCCGGGGCTGCATGGGTTCCTCAGGAAGTAAAATCATCGAATTATTTATTTCCAATGAAATTGATCCTACCGAAGAATTTGAGGGAGGCGATTTGGCGACATACGTCATTACATGTCTTGCTTCCACATTTATAGGATAGCTTTTCATACTTTCGATATAAGATCGCTTATCATCTAATTTCGATACTTTATAACGCTCACGACGGAATTGAGGAAACCCCAAAGCTTTTACATCTTTGGTGAACAAGTCATTTACCTGTATTACAACGGATGAATCAGGGCCATAAGATTTCACATTGAAAGCGTATAAGATGGGTTCAAAATTAGAGTTACGGACCGACTGGGAAACAGCAAGGGTATCGTTAGCAACATTCTGGTAAGAAACAACACGTAATAATACTTTATGATCTTTCCGTTGCCACCGGAGTACCTGACTATTAATTTTTTGACCACCATATCCAACCCGATCTGCTGATTTTGAAATGCGTGAAACCATCAACATTTCCCTTCCAAGCATACCGGTGGGTATTTCGTAGTAATATTTTTCATCAACTTTGTGTACTTTAAACAAGCCATCATCCGTTTTTGCCTTATCGGTGATTATGTCTTTGTAAGGTTTGATGCCATTTTTATCATCTTTCTTTTTAGACTTTTCAGGAGTGGTTTCTTCCTGTTTGTTTTTATCCTTTTTGTTTTTCTTTTGTGCATAACTTACATCTGATATAGTCGATAAAAGGACCATAGCCGCTAATATTATTCCACTAATTTTTGTTAATTTCATTGTTATCCGATCTTTTTCAGGGAACAAAACTACTATTTCCAATTGCGTTATCTTTAGAAGATATTTATATTTTGATGACAGGCAGTATGTTCGTTTATGTGGTTAAATACTTAATAAATTGTTTGATGTTATAATTGTTGGCGGAGGCCTTGCCGGCCTCATTAATTCAATCGTCTTAAAGAAGTATGGCTATGCTGTTTTACTTATCGAGCGAAGGAAATATCCATTTCACCGGGTTTGTGGTGAGTATATTTCCAATGAAGTAATTCACTACCTCAAATCCATCGATTGCTATCCGGAAGAATTAAACCCGGTAGATATCACCAATTTCCAACTGACTTCTCCAAATGGTGACAGCGCTACTATGCCACTGGACCTTGGTGGGTTTGGTATCAGCCGCTATGTTTATGATGCATGGCTTGCAAAGAAAGCAGAAAACGCAGGTGTATTATTGATGGAAAATACAATCGTCACCAAAATTCAATTTAATGACGATGTGTTCACGGTCCTTACTGACAAAGAAGATACCCACACGGCCAGGGTTGTTATCGGGGCGTTTGGAAAGCGATCCTCTTTGGACAGGATACTCCAAAGAAAGTATTTCAGAAGGCGGTCTCCTTATGTTGGGGTGAAGTATCATATTGCAGGGAATTTCAACCCCTCGCAGGTAGCATTGCATAATTTTGAAGGCGGGTATTGCGGGATATCTGATCTGGGCGATGGCATTTTTAACCTTTGCTATCTTTCTTCAGTTAAACCGCTAAAACGACTTGGAAGCATCCAACGCCTGGAAGATGAAATCCTGTTTCAAAATCCATATTTAAAGTCGATCTTTAATGAAGCCGAAATATTGTTTGATAAACCGATAACAGTGAATGATATATCATTTTCTGCAAAAGAACCGGTATATCAACACATCCTTATGTCGGGTGATGCCGCGGGAGTGATCACCCCGCTGTGTGGAAATGGAATGGCAATGGCGATCCACTCTGCTAAAATATTGTCGGAAAAAACCCACCATTTTCTGGAAGGACAAACTACCCGCGCGGAGCTTGAAGGAACTTATGCGAAAGAATGGAAGGAGATATTTGGATTCAGGGTCTGGTATGGCAGGCAGGTACAACAAGTGTTTGGGAACAAAAGCTTGTCGAATGTAGCTGTTGCACTCGTAAACAATTCGAAATTGATTTCGAAACTTGTGATGAGACAAACACACGGGAGGGTATTTTAATTGGTTGCTAAGTATGAAACTACTTGAAGACCAATATCTGTGTAAAACCCGATTTGAAAATATTTTGAAAATGAATTTGATTTAGTGTGAGCTATACCATAGCTGAAACATTGTGAACAAGCTGTATTATAGGTAATTTAACTTTACAATTTACCTGGAAATGCAAAAAATATATATAACATGTTGAATTTTAATGATAGCATTATCCTTGAGATGTATTGGACAGGTAGAGGTCGGTAAAAATGCACCAGTTATAATGACAATAGTACTAACAAGCTTTCAGAAGTTAATTCTGGTGATGATATTTATAATTTAAATTTTTCAATTTTTCATATAATCGAGAGTTTTGGAGCAATTACAATATCATAAAAATGAAAT